>JAUVBI010000261.1 GCA_030591305.1 Pseudomonadota bacterium | reverse complement strand
GTAAACAAATATGCTATCTACTTCAAACTACGGTGTACACTTAAAGCCGGTATAGCATAGAGACCCCCAACGTTGACTTTCGTAGATTTTGAGATTCGAGTGATAGATGATGTGCTGGCAGAAAGCATTGCGCAGTCTACATCCACAGAACCTGAACATGTTATTAATGACAACATAGAATTCTCTTTACAGCGACGCCTCTCAACAGACCGTGGCCATGACTGTTTTTTACCCATAAACAAAGAAACAATCCATGTCCGAAAGGAATTTATAGCGACAGCAAAGTCTTCTCAGGGAAGCCCTATAGGTTCATATACACTGAGAAACTGCTGCGTCATAGGCCAACCGGGGATTATCATAGACCCTGACCACAGAACATGTTGGCTTGGCTATTCACTGGGTTGGAATTTACCCATGTTGGCAACATCGGTTCAATACAATTCCATAGGAGAAATCGTCGGCAATAAAACTCTTCGTATCAACCGAAAGATATTAGACAACGCCAAAAGAAACTCCCTGGATAAAGCCCATTTACTTTCACTTCCCGGCTACGCCGTATATGGCCACTGGCTGGTGGATATAATCCCAAGACTACTACGTATACAGCATAATATGCTAGCGGAGGGCTTAACCCTGTGCGCCCCACCTACCGCTGCCTGGGGGCACGAGTTTGCCAGCATGTTCGATATCCCGCTGGATAATATGCATGCTCTGAAGCAGGGCGAAGGCATACATGTCGATGAACTTTCCCTGTACAGCTGTATAAAGTCAAACCGTATTATCGATACTGACAGCGCCAAATCTGCCTGGTGCGCATTACAAGAATCACTTACAGCTGCCAGCCACAAAAATACAGTACCCTCGCAAAAAATTTATGTGTCCAGGTCAAAACTGGACAAACCACGGCGATTTCAAAATGGAGCGGACATAGACGCTTTCTTCAGCCAATTGGGCTGGCAGCTTGTGCATCCCGAAAAATTATCACTGCAAGAACAAGCCAGGGTATTCTCGGATGCGGCTATAATTGCGGGAGAAGATGGGTCTGCTCTGCATAATTCAATTTATTCCAGACCCGGCACAAAGATACTCTGCCTGGACTTTCACCGCGCCAATTTACTCCATGCCTCTATCGCTAACGTAATGAAGCACAAACTGGCGTATGTTCATGGAGATAAAACTGTCAATATAGACGGGACCGTGCGGTGGGAAATGCCTCTTGCCAGGCTGGAAGAAATGGTAAAGCTGTTTGAAAGCGCATAACCGGGATGTACACGGTTTATTGTTTGGGCGGGCCAAAGTCCTCCAGGATAATTTTGGCGGCATTTTCTTTGCTGAAATTGGTTTTCAGCCAACTGCCATAAGCTGACATTTTGTCAAGGCACCCTGCATCGCCTGCATCCAGACGAATAATACTGGCTGCAAAGTCATCGGCGCTGTCGGCAATAGTCATCACGCTTTCTGCATCGGGTATACCCTCTGCCCCGATGGTGGTTGTCACCAGGGGTAGGTTTTTCTGGATGGCTTCCAGTACCTTGCCTTTGACCCCGGCACCGAATCGCAGGGGCACAATGGCCTGGCGAACTCTACGGTACAAGGCATCCAATTCTTCATCCGATAGATAGCCATAGACAACGACCCCATCACTTTGCAAATCCTGCACCGCATCACTGGGGTTGGACCCCACAACGTGTAACTTTATGGATGGGCACGTCTCCCGCACCCGGGGCAACACCTCTTTTACAAACCAGCAAATGCCGTCTACATTGGGTGGGTGGTTGAAACCCCCGACAAACAAAATATCACGGGTGGACTCAAACTGATAAACCCTGTCCTCAGACTCTTCCAGTATGTATAGCGGAATGGCCCGCACATCAAGGTCAGGGCGCTGACTGGCTATTTCGTCAACCTCTACCTGTGAAGGGTAGTAGATTTTATCCACCCGGTCGAAAACCGCGTATTCACGCTTTTTCCATTTCTGTGCACTTTTTGCCAGGCTTTCATCTCCCAGAATTTTTTCCTCACGGCCAATACGCAGATAATGTAGATCGTGGCCAAAAAATATAATGGGCGGACGCGGGTTCATTTTCTCAAGGCTGGCCAGCAGCTGTTCGGCAATATGCGGCCGATGCAAATAGATACGATCGATATAGGGGGCATTTTCCTTGAGCCAGCGATCCTGGTTGCGCGCCATACTCTCGCCCACCAGTACTTCTACACCCATCTGCTGCAATACCTGTGTATAGGGCTTGTGGGGGAAATAGTTAGCGCCCAGAAACAAAACCTTATAGCCCATCTCCAGCATAAGCTGGACATACATAAAGGTAGAGCGAGAACCCGCGTCCTTATCATAATGCGGCACATAGTGGTCGATAAACAAAATACAGCGCTTATTCCTCGACCTGTCTCGCGCCTGAAAAACACTTTCCGCATTGGGGAAGTGAAACGCCTGTAATTCTTTTTGCCATTTATCGAGAAATTTTTGCTGGTTCTGTACCTGGTATTGCTTGATGCCAGATTCCAGGTCCGTACCGTTACTCACCCCCTCGAAATGGAATATTTGTGACAGTGGTTGGTAGAGCACTTTGTAGCCAGCAGCCCTGGCCTCAAAAGCTATATCGGTATCTTCATAGTAAGCGGGCATGTAGTGTTTATCAAAGCCCCCGAGTTGCCGCCATAGCTCTCCACGCACTAACATACAGGCGCCTGAAATATAATCCACTTCGCGAACATAGTTGAATTCTGGCTTGCCGGGGTCATCCATCCGGCCAAAATTCCAGGCTGAGGCATCCTGCCAGACAATTCCGCCTGCCTCCTGTAATTTACCATCGGCAAACAACAGTTTCGGACCCACAATCCCTACTGCCGGGTCATTCTCGAGGAGCGACACCAGAGGCGACAGCCAGTCACTGCAAACGCCGGTATCATTATTCAGAAATAGAAGGTGTTCGCCCTGGGCGACCGCCGCTGCGGCATTGCAGTTTTCCAGAAACCCGCGATTCTTCTCTGCCCTGACCACGGTGATATTAGAGACTCGCTCGGTAATGCTGACGGTTAAGTCATTCGAGTAGTCGTCTCCAATAATGACCTCGTAGTTGACGCCCGTGGTGTTTTCGAGCAGCTGTTGCAGGCAATACATGGTCATTCGGTAGTCATTGTAGACCGGGATAATAATAGAAACGACAGCAGTGTTGGCAGAGGTTAAAGGAAAGCTCAGCTCTAGGCTATCCAGTGCCTCGTCCAGGTTTTTTGGATCGACAATGCCAGGGCTACTTCCCTCATTACCCTGATCGGGAAAACGACTTTTTATCCAGACATCGAGATCATCGGGGTTTGATTTTATAAATACGGAGGTTGCACGCTTTAACCGGGATAAGCTAAAACTGCGCGCAGAACCCGCGGGGTTTCTGGCCACATATTTGAGTATATTGGTGGCCATGGATATTTTGCCCTGAGGCAGATCATCTCGTTCAGCAGCTGCAAGGTCTTGAGGTTTTTCCAGCTGATGGCGGTCAAAATGCTCGTGGGCATTTTCCAGCGCGTCGTCATACGCACTGCGAACACCTCTGCGGCGGGTTGCAAAGCGGTACACCCGTGCGACAAAGCGTGACAGTGACGCCAGAAATGATTCCTCAAACGACAGCAGTTTAAAGTAGGTACCACTGAGTTCGCTAAATAAGTATTCGGCTTTGCTGGTGAGTACTTCATGCGCCTGTTCCAGCTTGGCATATAGCCTTAACTGCTCGCTGTGCTTTTCCATCAGGCCCTTGTGTTGCCGCTCCAACTCCCTGTGCAGAGAAATTTCCCCCCGGTGCGCTGTTGCCAGTGCTGCATGCTCTGACTCTACAGAGCCCAACTGGGCCAGACTCTGGTCGCGTTCCCGGGTTCGCTCCTGACACAACCTGGACATTTCATCCCGTTCGTTTTGGGTTTCAACAACGGTGGCCAAAGGTGCCAGTGCGGTAGCCATATCGTCTATGCGAGCCCACACATTGGGGGAAAGTTCAGGCTTTAGCGGCAGTGTCTGGTTTGCACAAAGTGCCTGGCAATAGGCCGACAGTTCACGTTGTGAATGGGTGAGCAATGATGTTACAAGCTCCCG
>JAUVBI010000040.1 GCA_030591305.1 Pseudomonadota bacterium | reverse complement strand
GTTCCAGGTTGGTCATCAGGGCGGCGACATCCCCGGCTTTTTCCAACACCGGCCCGGAGGTGGTGCGCAGGGCGACACCCATTTCATGGGCAATAATGCTGGCCAGGGTCGTTTTTCCCAGGCCCGGAGGCCCGAAGATCAAGGTGTGATCCAGCGGTTCATTCCTGCCCCTGGCGGCCTGCAGGAAGATAGACATCTGGTCGCACACCCTCTGCTGGCCCACATACTCATCCAGTGTTTTCGGCCGGATGGCCCTGTCCACCGCATCTTCACCGCTACTGTCGGCCTGCGGAGCAATAAGGCGATCAGTTTCTATCATCTACCTCTCTCCACCATTACATCAGGCCCTCACCATGGATTTAAGCGCCAGGCGGATTAATTCCTCACTGTCGTTAATTGACTCGTTATTGACAGCGGCAACCATACGGCTGGCCTCCTGGGGCTTATACCCCAGGGCGATCAATGCACCCTCCGCATCGGATACACTATCGTTTATTAGCTGACCTGCCGCGGCGCCGGTGGACGACTCATCGGCCTGGGCCAGCCAGTCTTTCAGTTTGTCGCGCATTTCTACCAGCAAGCGCTCGGCAGTCTTGCGACCGACTCCGGGAAGCGCAGTCAAGGAGGACATATCATTGCGCTGTATACAGCGGACGAAGCTGGCAGCATCCATGCCAGACAAGATGGTCAGACCCAGCTTGGGCCCAACCCCGTTAACCTTGATAAGTTGACGAAACAAGGTCCGATCGCGTTCATCGATAAAGCCGTACAGCAGCTGGGCATCCTCGCGTACGACAAAATGGGTCACCAGGGACACAGGCTCTCCCAGTTCCGGCAGTTGGAACAAGGTCGTCATGGGAACCTGAATTTCGTAGCCCACGCCGCCTACCTCCACCAGTATCAGGGGGGGCTGCTTGTGTACCAGACTGCCGCGAATTCTACCGATCATTGCCACTAGGCCCCATTAACGTAGCCGCCCGCGGCGAACAGACTTCGCGCCGACCAGGCGAATCATACTTTGTTGTGTGTGTGCATGGCACAGGGCGGCGGCAAGCGCGTCCGCCGCATCTTCCTGGGGCTCGGCGGGCAGCTTGAGAATTGCCTTCACCATATGTTGTACCTGTGTTTTATCTGCGGCACCTGTGCCCACCACAGACTGTTTGATCTGGCGGGCAGAATACTCCGCCACGACCATGCCCCGGGTCACGCAGGCCACAATTGCAGCACCCCGGGCATGACCCAGCTTGAGTGCAGAACTGGCATTTTTGGCCATAAACACCTGCTCGATAGCCAGTTCCTGAGGGCAGTGTAGTTCAAGCAGCTCGGTTACACTGTCGTATATCACTTTCAGACGCTCGGGCAATTCACCGGCAGGCAAACGGATAACGCCACTGGTTACATAGTCGCTACGGCCAGCCACATAGTTAATGATGCCAAAGCCTGTTTTGCGTGAACCGGGATCTATTCCCAGAATAAGTGACATTGAGTTTCCGTCGGCAGCCTGTACTAATTCATGTATAAATATACAGCATTGTCAGGATGCGTGTCCCGCTAATCTTCTCCTAATTCGGGCCGTTTTTTATTCGGCGGTTTGCCGTAAACGGATATTCAACTCACGCAATTGCGCAGAGCTTACATCGCCCGGCGCATCGGTCATGGTGCAGGCGGCACTCTGGGTTTTCGGGAAGGCGATGACATCGCGTATGGACGCTGCGCCTGTAACCAACATAACCAGACGATCCAAGCCGAAGGCCAGGCCACCGTGTGGCGGTGCGCCGTATTGCAGGGCTTTGAGCAGGAAGCCAAATTTCTCCTCGGCTTCCTCGTCGCCAATACCCAGCAGCCCAAATACCGCTTTCTGCATTTGTGCATCGTGGATACGAATGCTGCCACCACCCAACTCAGTGCCGTTTAGAACCATATCGTAGGCCCGTGACAGCGCTGCTCCGGGGTTTGCCGCCAGTTCATCGGCACTGCAGGCCGGGGCGGTGAAAGGGTGATGTAAGGGTGTCCAACCACCACTGCCGTCCTCTTCAAACATCGGGAAATCCACAACCCATAGTGGCGCCCAACCATCGGCTACCAGACCCTGGTCCTGGGCCACTTTGACGCGCAGAGCACCCAGCGCCTCATTTACCACATGGGCGGTATCGGCGCCGAAGAAGATAATATCGCCATTTTCGGCTTCGACCCGCTGCATTAACTGGGCGACAATGTCATCGGGCATAAATTTCAGGATAGGCGACTGCAGGCCCTCTACACCGGCATCGATGTCGTTGACCTTGACCCATGCCAGGCCCCTGGCACCGTATATAGAAACATACTTGGTATAGCCGTCTATAACCTTGCGGCTGATACTGGCACCACCGGGTACTTTCAGGGCGGCAACCCGACCGTTCTCGTCATCTGCCGGGCCGCGGAAAACCTTAAAGTCCACTTGCTGCATGAGGTCATCCACACTGACCAACTCCAGGGCGATGCGCAGGTCGGGTTTATCTGAACCGTAGCGATCCATGGCTTCGGCATAGGTCATGTGGGGAAATACGGGTAACTCAACGTCGAGTACCGTTTTGAACACACCCCGAATCATGCGCTCGGTGATGGCCATGATCTCATCTTCGTTGAGAAATGCAGTTTCGATGTCTATCTGGGTAAATTCTGGCTGCCGGTCGGCACGCAGGTCTTCATCGCGAAAGCAACGGGCAATCTGGTAGTAGCGGTCAAAGCCCGACACCATTAACAGCTGCTTGAACAACTGGGGTGACTGCGGCAATGCAAAAAACTGCCCGGGATGGGTACGGCTTGGCACCAGGTAGTCCCGCGCGCCCTCGGGCGTGGCGCGGGTAAGTATGGGCGTTTCAATATCCAGAAAGCCCTCATCAGCCAGGAAATTACGCACCTGATTGGTGATTTTTGAGCGCAAAATCAGGTTTTGCTGCATCTCCGGGCGGCGCAAATCCATATAACGGTAGTGCAGGCGCACATCTTCGCCCACTGCCGTATGCTCATCCAGCTGGAAGGGAGGCGTCTCAGCTTTGTTGAGTATTTTCAGCGTCTTACCCAGAACCTCGATTTCACCCGTTGCCATGGTGGGATTGACAGCCCCCTCACCCCTGGCCCGCACCCTGCCGGTGACCTGTAGGACATATTCACTACGCACCCGGTCGGCACGCTCAAAGTGCTCCTGCGTATCCGGGTCAAACACCACCTGAACAATGCCCTCGCGATCGCGAAGGTCTAGAAAAATGACGCCACCGTGATCCCGACGCCTGTCCACCCAGCCGCAAAGCGTGACTGTTTCATTAATATTTTTCGTTCCCAGAGCGCCACAATAATCACTGCGCATAGTCTAATTTCCGTTGTATTTCGTTAGGTTATGCCCTGTCCAGGGCGTCTCAGCCTGCACTGCTCTTCACACTGTCAGCTTTTTTACTCTCGGTTTTCTTTGGCGCCTCTTTCTTATCTGTTGAGGAGGGCTTGCTCTGCGAGTCCCCCGCCAGATTCTTCTTGTCTCCGGTCTTGAAGTCGGTCTCATACCAGCCACTGCCCTTCAGGCGAAAAGCCACCGCTGACACTTTCTTCTTCAGCGAGGGCTTACCACAAGCCGGACAATCCACCTTGGGCGCGTCGGACATTTTCTGTAAAACCTCCACACAGTGGTCGCAGTCCTGACACTGATACTCATAAATTGGCATAGTACACTCGAAGAAAAACTAAAGGCGCGGATTTTACCCTATGCGGGCAATCAGGCCAAGCGTGGGAAATACAAAAATTCAGGGGCAAGAAACCCCAACCTCGAGTTGATTACCCGATGGCAAAAACCACCCGCACTAAAGTATCCAGTGCGGGAGGCCGAATAGTGCCAGCTTTCGCTACACTAACCGAGTGCGACGCCTAGTTAGCGGCGAATTCCTTCAACTTCTTCAAAGGACGAACCTTGACAGCAATACTGGCAGGCTTGGCCTTGAATACAGTTGCTTCACCCGTGAAAGGGTTGATGCCCTTGCGTGCTTTTTTAGCAGGCTTCTTCACAGTAGTGACCTTCATCAGACCGGGAACAGTGAATTCGCCAATAGAGCGTTTCTTGATGCTGCGCTCGATTAGAGTTTCCAGCTCGCTCATGACAGATGCCACTTGCTTCTTGGTCAGGCCAGTGCTCTCGGAGATACTCGCCAAAATTTGACTCTTGGTGAGCTTCGCCTTCAGGGCAGTTACCTTTTTGGCAGGAGCCGCTGCTACTTTCTTCTTAGCGGGTGCCTTTTTCTTTGCTACAGTCTTTTTAGCTGCCACTTTTTTAGCTGGCGCTTTTTTCACGGTAGCTTTTTTAGCGGGAGCCTTCTTCACTACTTTCTTTTTTGCTGGGGCCTTCTTTTTAGCTGCTTTTTTGGTAGCCATTTTTATATAACCTTCTTTGATGTTGACTAAAAACCACAGTTTCAACCCGGACTGCGAGCGTCCCCCCAAACCGCAAAAGACAGTGCCGTCGCAAGCATCGAGAGAATATATAAATCATGAAACGCTACAATACAAGTGTTTTTCGACCTACAGCGAAAAAAAGGCTGTTTTTTAGGTATATTTGTCATTTTCAACGAATTTTTGCCATTTCGAGACGGCAAGCTACCTGTTCATAATATTGAAAAAAAGCCGTAAATTATCCCACAGAATGCCCTCAATGCTGTACCGATACAGCGTTCGGACGTAAACTAGGCGCCCTGCTATTATCCAACCTGGAATGATTCATGCAAACCAGTAATTTTCTGATTGCCACACAAAAAGAGACACCCGCCGACGCCGACGTTATCAGTCACCAGCTTATGTTGCGCGCCGGCCTCATTCGCAAACTCGCATCGGGCTTATATACCTGGCTTCCCCTGGGGCTGCGCGTACTGAGAAAGGTTGAGCATATTATTCGCGACGAAATGGACAGTGCCGGCGCCCAGGAGATCAGCATGCCCGTTATTCAACCGGCCGAGCTGTGGCTGGAATCCGGGCGATGGGAACAATACGGTGCCGAACTGTTGCGCATCAAAGACCGCCACGGCCGCGACTTCTGCCTCGGGCCCACCCATGAGGAAGTGGTGACCGACCTGGTGCGTAACGAAATCCGAAGCTACAAACAGCTGCCTCTGAACCTGTACCAGATACAAACCAAGGTCAGGGACGAAATCAGGCCACGTTTTGGCATTATGCGCTCACGTGAATTCCTGATGAAAGATGCCTATTCTTTTCACAGCAATGACGACTGCCTGAATGAGACCTACGCCGTCATGCATCGGGCCTACACCAACATATTTACCCGTCTCGGCCTGAAATTCCGTCCGGTAATCGCCGACAGCGGCAGCATAGGTGGCAATACCTCTCACGAATTTCATGTGTTGGCAGACTCCGGGGAGGACGACATTGCCTTTAGTGACGGCAGCGACTATGCCGCAAATGTCGAACTGGCCATCGCCATAGCCCCCGCAGGCGATCGCGCCCAGCCCGGCACAAGCATGGAAGAGGTCGCCACACCCGGTATCAAGACCATAGATCAACTGGCTGAGTTTCTATCGATTAAACCCGAACTGGCGGTCAAGACACTGTTTGTTCGTGGGGAGAGTGAGAATGAAGCACCGGTAGTAGCTCTGGTACTACGAGGCGACCACAAACTGAATGAGACCAAGGTGGAAAAACTCGCAGGAATTGCATCGCCTCTGGAAATGGCAGATGAAGCCGCCGTGCGCAGTGCCTGCGGGGCCAACTTCGGCTCCCTGGGGCCCGTCGGACTGAGCATACCTGTAATAGTCGATCACAGCGCTGCACATCTGGCCGACTTTGTCTGCGGAGCCAATCGCGACGGCATCCACCTGCAAGGGGTTAACTGGGAGCGTGATTGCTCCCTGGAGCGCATAGAGGACCTGCGCGAGGTGGTAGAGGGAGACCCCAGCCCCGATGGCAAAGGTCAATTGCAAATCAAACGCGGTATAGAAGTGGGACATATCTTCCAGCTGGGCACAAAATACAGCGAGGCCATGCAGGCCAAAGTCCTCAACGAGAATGGCAAGAATATCACCATGACCATGGGCTGTTACGGCATTGGTGTCAGCCGTATCGTGGCGGCAGCCATTGAGCAAAACTACGATGACCGGGGCATTCTATGGCCCGAAAACATGGCACCCTTCCAACTCGCTATCGTACCCCTGAACATGCAAAAGTCTGAAGCCGTGGCCGACTGCACCAAAGAGTTGTACGCGCAGCTACGTGCGGCGGGGCTTGATGTACTGATGGACGATCGCAACGAGCGGCCAGGAGTGAAGTTTGCCGACATGGAATTAATCGGCATACCCCACCGACTGGTCGTCGCTGAACGGGCCCTGGCCGATGGTCAGATTGAATACAAAGGTCGCAACGACAAGGACTTTCAACTCATCCCCATCGCCGATGTGGTCGCCTTTATGCAGACGAAGCTGGCGGGTTAATTGCCGGGAGATACGATGACAGGTTTCGCCACTCTAGCACTGCTCCGCAATGCGGGCAGAAGGGTTATACAGGCTATACTGATCAGCATAGCCCTGACCGCCACAGCAGGGGCACAGCCGCAAGATCAGGCAGAACTCGCGGCCCTGCGCAGCTTCCTCGAACAAACCATTAACGGCGCAGACAGTTTCGAGGACCGCTTTGATGCCGAGGTGTGGCTGGTGGACATGTCAAACCGGCTGAGCCGTTACGTTGAGGACCCGGAAAAACGCTTGAGCCTGTTGCGGGATATCCACTACGCCGCTGCGCGCGCCGGGCTTCCCCCGGAACTGGTGCTGGCCGTCATAGAGGTAGAGAGCCATTTTGACCGCTTCGCTGTCTCCTCTGCGGGCGCCCAGGGAATGATGCAAGTGATGCCATTTTGGAAAAACGAAATTGGTCGACCCGAAGACAACCTCACCGCTACTAAACAAAACCTGGAGTATGGCTGCCGCATACTGCAGTTTTATCTGCAGCGGGAAGACAACGCCCTTCATCGCGCCCTGGCGGCCTATAATGGCAGTATCGGCAGCCGTAAATACAGCGACAAGGTTTACCGCGCCTGGCAACATCACTGGCGCACCGGGCCATTGAACTGGGCCTCTTAGCGGGCGGAAACAACATGACAGCAGGCATAAGCCTTAGCTTTGACAACAGCTTCCAGCGTCTGCATGGTGACTTTTACACGCAGGTGCAACCCCGGGCCCTGGACAACCCCAGGTTGGTTTCGGGCAATAAGACCCTGGCTGAATTACTGGGTTTACAGCCGGATACCTGCTTCAACAACTCACCGCTACTGGACGCCTTCTCAGGCAAGCTGTTACTGCCGGGCTCGCAGCCCCTGGCGATGGCCTATTCGGGCCACCAGTTTGGCGTCTACAACCCACAATTGGGTGATGGCCGGGGACTATTGCTGGGTGAATTACTCACCGACAATGACCGGGAGCACTGGGACCTGCACCTGAAAGGTGCCGGCCTAACCCCCTATTCCCGCATGGGTGATGGCCGGGCAGTTTTGCGTTCCAGCATCCGGGAATACCTGGGTAGCGAGGCCGTATTCGGCCTGGGCATACCCTCTACCCGGGCCCTGTGCGTCATCACCAGCGACACCCCCGTATACCGCGAAACCGAGGAGCGCGGCGCCACCTTACTGCGGGTGGCCCGCAGCCATGTCCGCTTTGGCTCCTTCGAACTGTTTCACTACAGCGACCGCCCACAACGGGTTAAGGAGCTCGCCAACTACGTGATTGGGCGGCACTATCCAGAGTTTGCAGGCGAAGAAAACAAGGTGGAATTGTTGCTGCGCGAGGTCGTACAGCGCACCGCAACACTGGTGGCCGGCTGGCAGGCCCAGGGCTTTGCCCACGGTGTGCTCAACAGCGACAATATGTCCATAGTAGGCGACACCTTCGACTTCGGCCCCTTCGCCTTTATGGATGACTACCAGCCGGGCCTGATCTGCAACCACTCCGACCACGGCGGGCGCTATGCCTTCGACCAGCAACCCAGCATAGGCCTGTGGAACTGCCACGCCCTGGCCCAGGCCCTGACCAGCCTGATAGCGGAAAAAAATGTCGAAGCCGCACTGGAGTTGTACCGACCCACCCTGGTCGACAGCTACAGCTCACTGATGCGACAAAAGCTCGGGCTGACCAAAGAAAAGGATGAAGACCAGGGCCTTGTTCAACAGCTTCTGCACCTACTCGCCGCCGAACACCGCGACTACAGCACCTTCTTCCGCACTCTGGCCACCATCCAGAAGAACGAGCCCGCCCCCCGGCTGCGAGATAATTTCGTCGATCGCGATGCCTTCGATAGCTGGTTCGGTATTTATCGGCAGCGGCTGCTGAAAGAAGACCAGTCCGACGAACAGCGCCGCGAGACTATGAACGCCATCAACCCTAAGTACATCCTGAGAAATTACCTGGCGCAGCAGGCGATCGATGCTGCGGTAAAAGACAACAACTTCTCCGAGGTCGATAAACTCTTGGCGCTGGTCCAGAACCCCTTCGATGAGCATCCGGGCATGGAAGACTATGCGAAGCCAGCGCCGGATTGGGGCAAAGGCCTGGAAATCAGCTGTTCTTCCTGAACTGGCAGCTCTTATTGCAAAATTGTCACCCAGAATTTGACAAGCGTTTCCGCCCTGCCCAATATGGGACACTATAAAAGTACGTATTTACTTTGGAATCGGATGAGCGAAAAAGACCAACTGAGTAAGTGGAACAGAGATCTCTCCCGGGCCATCGGAGCCCTGGGTACAGATCAATTTTTTGCCGCCCTGACGGCGGCTATAAACGGTCAGGTAAAAATCGACTACCCACAGTTCTGGCTGTACCACATTGACCTGCCCCCGCGCGTGCTCTATCACGAAATTCCAAAAGAGGCGGTGGCCTCACAAGTTGACAGCTATCTGGAAGGGCCCTTCAGGGAAGACCCGTTCTTCCAGACCTCAATGGACAGGCCCCGCGCCAAAATTTATCGTTTGTCCCGGGCCAGCGTGGAAAATCTGGAGCAATCTGATTACTACCGTAACTACTACGCCGACACCGGCACCGTGGACGAGGCTATGTACCTTGCCAAGTTGCATGCGGGCAATGTCATTAACTTCAGCATGATGCGTCTGCCTAAACACGGCCCCTTTAGTGACAAGGAATATGAGCGACTCTATCTATTGGCTGAGCCTGTTTCAGAGCTTCTCAAATCACACAGCGAGCACGGTAATTTCTCCACCACCTATCTCATCCAACCCGGCATAGACCACCAAATTGATCTCGCGTTCCAGACCTTTGGCTCATCAATGCTGTCACCCCGTGAAAAAGATGTGCTGGAGCTCATGCTGCGGGGCTACGGAACCAGTGTCTCGGCAGAACGGCTGGGCATTGCACTGGAGACCATTCGCCGCCATCGCAAAAGCATCTATCGCAAACTGGACGTCAGTTCCCAGACCGATTTGTTTTCCCTGTTTATCAACGCCATGTCCTGCATGGGGGAAGCTGCTGGTGCCGACCCCCTGGCTATATATATGGGGCCACAGTAGACAGGGCCGTTGCGGCTTTCAAGGCTTGCCCCAGTTGGGGTATTGAGCTTGGGGTCGAAAATCATGATAGTGCTGCTTTACGGGTATAGGGTACGGTGACAAACATGTCGGTCGAAGCCGATTGGTTCCTGCGAGCCCATCCAGAAATTACCACCATTGAAGCTCTCCTCCCGGACTGCAATGGTGTCATGCGCGGCAAGTGGCTGCCGCGCCACAAACTCAGCAAAATATTCGAGGGTGAACTCAAGCTCCCCAAAACGGCCCTCAGCCTGGATATATGGGGGCGCGATGTTGAGGAGCTGGTATTTGCGTCTGGCGATGCCGATGGCATCTGCCGCCCGGTAGAGGGCTCCCTGCTACCCACTCCCTGGGCCGCCAACGGCCAGCACGGCCAGATTATGCTCTCCATGTTCGATGCCGACGGCTCGCCCTATATGGGCGACCCTCGCCATGTGCTGAAACAAGTGGTCGCACGGTTCCAGGAGACCGGATGGAAGCCCGTGGTGGCGGCTGAACTCGAGTTCAGCCTGGTGACCTGGGACCAGAGCACGCCACAACACACCTGCCCCGCGCCAGCCGGCAGCACCCCTGTGGGCGGCAACACCTACGGCCTGGATGTCCTCAACCACCACTTTCAAATGATTGAAGATATCCGTATTGCCTGCGAACTGCAGGACCTGCCCTTCGACGGTATTGTCAAGGAGTCCGCTCCATCGCAATACGAAATTAATATGCAGCATGTGGACAGCCCGGTATTGGCCGCCAAGCAGATTATCCAGATGAAGCGCCTGATCAAGGGTGTCGCCGCACAGCATGGATTAATCGCCAGCTTCATGGCCAAGCCCTTTGAGGGTGAGGCCGGAAATGGCATGCACGTGCACTGCAGCGTGCTGGATGAACAGGGCAATAATATCTTTAATGACGGCGGCGACCTGGGCACCGACCTGCTGCGCAACGCCATTGCCGGTTGCCTGCGCTACATGCCGGACTCCGTGGCCATATTTGCCCCTACATTCAACGCCTACAGACGCTTTCAGCCAGGATGCCACGCCCCAACCTTTCCCAGCTGGGGTTATGAAAATCGCACGGTTGCGGTTCGCATTCCCGCTGGAAACAATGCCGCCAGGCGTCTGGAGCACCGTGTTGCCGGGGCCGACGCCAACCCCTATCTACTGTTCGCTGTGTTATTATCTGCCATGCTGGAGGGCATCAAGCAAGGCCTCGATCCAGGGGACCCCATCAGTGGTGACGGCTACTCCCAGGAGAAAGAGTTACTGCCCGTCTATATACAGGACGCCGTTAAAATATTTAGTGAGTCAGAGTTTATCAAAGCCAACCTCGGCAGCGAGGTTCAACGTATTTATGCTCTGACCAAGGAACAGGAAATTGCCGAGTTTCGCAAGCGTATTACAACTTTGGAGTACCAGACCTTTCTGGAAAAGTTGTAGCCGTTCGCCTGTTATTCCGTCCTTTTCACGGCCCCTGATTGCCGCATTATTACTAGCCTTCTCGCTTCCAGGCTATGCCAGTATAGAAGCACAGGCCTGCGGTGAGGCCCTGGCCCAGCCGCTGCCCACGTCACAGACGGGGCTCAATCGGCAGCTGCAAGTGCTTATCTGGAATATCGAGAAGTCCGAAAATGCTGGCTGGGACGCAGACCTGAGCACTTTAGGCGCAGCCAGTGACCTGATATTGATACAGGAAGCCTCGCTGCAGGCCAGAATTGTCGATGCCTTGCCACAGCACCTGTTCCAGGCTTTTGCCGCCGGTTATATAAACAGAAAAACTGAAACCGGCGTTCTAACCCTGAGCACCGTCGAGCCCAGCCTGCACTGCAACCTCACGGCCTGGGAGCCCTGGCTGGGCACGCCGAAAGCGACCAATATCACCGAATACCCTATAGACGGCCTGGACCGCAGACTGCTCGTTATCAATGTACACGCGGTAAATTTTTCAGTCGGCCTGGTGGATTTTGAAACCCAGGTGAAGGCTCTGGAACCTCTGCTCAGCCACCACATTGGCCCACTTATTGTCGCGGGCGACTTCAACACCTGGAGCAGTAACCGCTCACGCTCCTTAAATGAATTTATGGCAAAACACCAGCTGACCCCAGTGTCCTTTGCGCCTGACCAGCGCACTCTATTTTGGAACCTGCCTCTGGACCATGTGTACTTGCGCGGTTTGGACGTGGTGGAGGCCAGCGCCATTGAGGTTCAGTCGTCCGATCACAATCCCCTGTTAATTACCGTGGAGGTTCCCCTATGCATCGACTGCATCGCGCAGTCGCTGGAGCAATCCTGTACAGCCTGCTAAGCGGGATTGCACTGGCAGACTTAACACCCGAAGCAGATGCCGAAGTACAGTATTTACTGGCCTTTGTGAGTGATAGCGGCTGTATATTTATTCGTAATGGCAGCGAAAAGAGCTCTGCGGATGCGACGGACCATTTGCGCCTCAAGTACAGCAGGGGCAAGCGCTACGTGAATTCAGCGGAGCAATTTATCGACCGCCTGGCCACGGAGAGCTCCTGGACGGGCAAGAAGTACACCGTCAATTGTGCGGGCGAGACCAACGAGTCCGGTATTTGGCTGCACCGGGCACTGACTGAACACCGCAGCATGCCCGGTGAGTAACAGCAATTAGAACACCCGATCAAGAACGGGTACTGTTCTGGCCAATCTCGGTGTAATTCGTCCCCAGACGCCCAATCAGCTTGAGCACAGCGAACAGTGCCAGCACGCCAAACACGACGGCACTCACCGCCTCCCCCGCCATCACCCCCCGGGGTCCATACCACAGGGCACCCAGATAAACAGCAGGAATGGTACCCAGGGCCATCTTGCTAAAGTTAAACATGGTAGCCCAGTGTGGATAGTGAAGATTGTTAAAACTCGCATTAGAAATAAATAAAGTACCGTTGAACAAAAAGGCTGGCACCAACCAGTGGCAGTAGAACACAATCAACTGCGCCGCCTCCGGGCTGGCAGAAAATGCCAGAACAATAAAATCGGCAGCCCACCACAGCAGCAACCACACCGACAGAACATATACCACACCAAAAGAAATGGCGTTCAATACAGTAGAGCGAACCCGATCGTAAAGACCAGCCCCGGCATTCTGGCCAATAATGGGCCCCACCGCACCGGACAGGGCAAACACCGCGGCGAAGGCCAGTGGTGATATTCTGCCCATAATAGCGGCACCCGCCACCGCCCCATCGCCAAATTGTGCCATGCTGATCAATACAAAACTGGCGCCTATGGGGGTAGCAAGATTGGTCAAAACCGCCGGTATCGCAATTTGCAATATGGCTCGAAGATCCTGCAAAAACTCAGTGACTGTCAGTTTTTTGGGTAACTTATGCACCGAGAAAAGTGCGTGCCAGGCAACGATTAAAACAGCGACGCGCGAGACCACCGAGGCCCAGGCGGCACCCTCCAGGCCCCAGGCGAAAACAAAGATAAAGAGGGGGTCAAGCAGCGCATTAACCGCAGAACCAATCAGGGTGGCCCACATGGAGCGACGGGCGTCACCCACTGCACGGACCCCGGCGGCAGCACTCATGCCCAACACCATCACGGGCATGCTGGGCAACAAAATGCGTGCGTAGGAGGTGGCGTAATCCAGCGTCAGGCCTCTGGCACCCAGCACCGCCAACAAGTCGCGCAGGAAAAACCAGGCGACTGCGCAGATAATAACTGACACCAGGGTATTGAAGATGAGCGAACTCGAACAGTAACGCCCCGCCAGATCACGCCGCCGGGCTCCCTCCGATCTGGCCACCAGTGCGCCCATGGCAATTTGTAATCCGATGCTGACGGCCACCAGGAAAAACAACAGGGTGCCGGAAAAACCGACTGCCGCTGCCAGTTCCTGCTCGCCCAACAACGTGAGGAAAAACATATCCACCATGTCTACACCAAACATTGCCACCAAGCCTGTCGCACTGGCACCGGTCATCAACAATACGTGGCGCATGGTCGATCCCGTGGTGAATACCGCTGCACTCATCTGTTATCGCACCCTCCCCTAATTTCCACTATCTTTCGTCAGCACCTACCATGTGCGAGAATGCATTTTCAATCAAGCTCAGCCCTGCTCTTTTTGTGACCATAGAGGATTTATCATGACTACCAGCGTATTCGATTTCATCTGCCAGACCACGACGGGTAAAGACAAGGCATTGAGTGACTATCAGGACAAGGTACTACTGGTGGTCAACACAGCCTCCAAGTGTGGCTTTACTCCCCAGTTTGCAGGCCTGGAAACCCTGTATGAAAAATACAAAGACCAGGGCCTGGAAGTACTCGGCTTTCCCTGTAACCAGTTTGGCAAGCAGGATCCAGGCAGCAATGATGAAATTACCGAATTTTGCCAACTCAATTATGGCGTGAGCTTTCCCATATTCGGCAAGATTGACGTCAATGGTGACGCCGCCGCCCCCCTCTACCAGCACCTGAAGAAAGAGGCACCCGGCGCCCTGGGTTCCAAGGCTATCAAATGGAATTTCACCAAGTTTCTGGTGGATTCTTCCGGCCAGGTATTAAAGCGCTATTCTTCAACGACCAAGCCAGCAGCTATCGCCAAAGACATTGAAAAACTTCTGGCCTAGTGTTCCCGCGTTGACCTGAACTCCAGTTCGGGCCAGCGCTCTTCCATCAGCGATAGATTGACCCGCGTCGGTGCCAGATAAGTCAGGTGGCCACCGCCATCAATGGACAAGTGCTCGGCGGCTTTCTTGCGAAACTCTTCCAGCTTACGGGGGTCATCACAGCCTATCCAACGGGCGGTGTAAACATTCACCGGCTCGTAGTGGGCATCTACCTTGTATTCGTCCCTCAGCCGGTACACCACCACGTCAAACTGCAACTGCCCCACCGCACCGACAATCAGGTCGGGGGAATTGAGTGGCGAGAACACCTGCGTTGAACCCTCCTCGGACAATTGCTGCAAGCCTTTTTGTAACTGCTTGGACTTCATCGGATCCGACAAACGGATGCGGCGAAACAGTTCCGGGGCAAAGTGTGGAATACCGGTGAACTGTACTTCCTCCCCCACGGTAAAGGTATCACCTATCTGGATAGTGCCGTGATTGTGCAAGCCAATAATGTCGCCTGAGACGGCCTCTTCCACCAATTCGCGCTCCCCGGCCTTGAAGGTCACCGCGTCAGCTATTTTGACATCCTTTGCCAGGCGCACATGGCGCATTTTCATACCCTTGGAGTAGCGCCCGGAACAGATGCGCATAAAAGCGATACGATCCCGGTGCCGGGGGTCCATATTGGCCTGTATCTTGAACACAAAGCCAGTGAACTTTTCCTCTCTGGCAGCGACTACCCGGGTGGTTGTTTCTCGATCCAGTGGCGTGGGAGCCCAGCAGACAAAATCATCCAGCATTTCCCGCACACCGAAATTGCCCAGGGCGGTGCCAAAGAAAACAGGGCTCAATTTGCCCGCCAGAAATGCATCCAGGTCAAACTCGTGGCTGGCGCCGCGCACCAGTTCAATCTCCTCCACAAAGTCATCATACTCATCGTCCAGCAGGGCTCGGGCCGCGTCACTGTCCAGTCCCTCTATGCGCTCATCATCGTACAGTACAGCCCCCATGCCCAGGATGAACTTATGGATCACATCGGTGTAGAGGTTATAGACACCCCTGAAGTCCTTACCCATGCCAATCGGCCAGTTGATGGGCGCACCCTTAATATCCAGCACCGCCTCAATTTCATCCAGCAGCTCAATGGGGTCACGAATATCGCGGTCCATTTTATTCACAAAGCTGAAAATGGGTGTGTCACGCAGGCGGCAGACATTCATCAACTTGATGGTTCGCGCCTCTACACCCTTGGCCCCGTCAATAATCATCAGGGCGGAATCAACTGCGGTCAGGGTGCGGTAGGTGTCCTCGGAGAAATCCTCATGACCCGGTGTATCCAGCAGGTTGACCACGCGATCACGGTAGGGAAACTGCATCACCGAGGAGGTCACCGAAATGCCCCGTTCCTGCTCCAGGCTCATCCAGTCAGAAGTGGCTTTCGGGCCTTTTTTGCCTTTCACCGTGCCGGCAACCTGTATGGCGCTGCCCAGCAACAACAACTTCTCAGTAATCGTGGTTTTACCCGCATCCGGGTGGGAGATGATCGCGAAGGTGCGGCGCGAATTGATAGCAGAGTCCAAGTCCGACATGTGGTTTTCCGAAAAAGTGCGGAGTATACGCGCTTTCTACAGGGAGCGCAGTGCTAAGCCCAGGCGTTCAGTGACAATACAGGCCAGGCGCTGGCCAATGATATCCATATCCAGCACCTGCTGCCCTGGCAGGCATTTTTTCATTGAAGTCACCTGAAGGCCCTCATGGCCGCAGGGATTAATACGCTGGAAGGGCTCCAGATCCAGATCGACGTTGAGCGCGAGGCCGTGGTAACTACAACCCTTGCGTACCCGTAAACCCAGCGCGGCTATTTTATCACCGGCGACGTAGACGCCAGGCGCATCCGGTCTTGCCGCCGCACTTATGCAGTACTCCGCGAGAAATTGAATCAGGCTGTTTTCAATAAGGTCGACCAGATCCCGCACCCCCAGCGCGTGTCGCCGCAGGTCTACCAGCAGGTAGAGCACCCACTGACCCGGGCCGTGATAGGTCACCTGCCCTCCCCGGTCGGCCTGCACAACAGGAATATCACCCGGGGCCAATATGTGCTCGGCCTTGCCC
>JAUVBI010000294.1 GCA_030591305.1 Pseudomonadota bacterium | reverse complement strand
CGGGAACCTCCTCAAGCTTTGGCCAATTCAGTTGAATATTCTGGCGTGTGCTGATGTGGGCATAGCCCTTATCGTAGCGGCGCGTTACCTCTGCCAGTTTGCGCAGCTGCCTGGAGTTGAGCAGGCCATAGGGTACGGCGATTCGTAGCATGGGTGCCAGGCGTTGCACGTAGAGGCCGTTTTGCAGGCGCAGGGGTAGAAACGCGTCCTCAGGCAGTTCTCCGGCCAGAAATCGTTTTGTCTGGTCGCGAAACTGAATGACCCGCTGATCGATGATCTTCTGGTCATATTTGTCGTATATATACATTAAAAACCCTGCTTCCTCTGTCCAAAAAGGCTCGCTACTTTAGCAGATTATACAAAGCTACAAATAGTCTTGTTTTTCATATGGTTAGAACCAGTTAAACAGTTTTACATGCTATACCGCTTAAGCACTTGGGATTCCCGCTGATACTGCTATACTGGCGACCCATTTTTCAAGCAAATTCACACTGGAGAACGCATGTCTGACCAACAAAAAATCGAAAGAGATGGCGATGGCGCCGCCGATGTTAAAGCTGCTCTGGGCATTATAGCTGTTGTAGTCTACGCCCTGTATTTTTGGCTCTCGGGAATGCCTTCCTGAGCACTGCCTGCTTTTGGAGCCTGTTTCTCAGGCTCCGGTATTTCTCAGAACCATCTGCACAATCGCAAACACTGTACCGATAAAGAGCAATGTGAATACAATTCCTGTAATCACAAAGGCTTTAAAATTTCCCTGTTTGAAGTCTCGCTCCCGATTTTTACTGCTCTGAATGCCCAAGCCGGCGGCAAAAACGCTGCCCATAACATGCAGGGGGTTTAGTGAGCTGTTTTTCCCCGACTTCTCGCTGTCATCATTTAGCGGTTTTTCTGCCATTGTGGGTTCCCGTTAGTAACTTAGGTTCGGTGCTAGCCACCGCTCCATGGTTGCAATACTTTTTCCCTTGCGCTGCGCCAGGCTCTCTATTTGGTCTCGCCCTACTTTTCCCACTGCGAAGTACGCAGAATCCGGGTGGGAAAAATAGAAACCGCTCACGGAGGAGGCGGGCGTCATAGCATAGTTGTCAGACAGTTCTACACCACAGCCATTGGTCGCATCCAGCAGTTGGAACAAAGTCTCTTTTTCCGTGTGGTCGGGGCAGGCCGGGTAGCCTGGGGCAGGGCGTATTCCGCGATAGCGTTCACGAATCAGCTCATCATTGCTGAGCGCTTCATTGGGGGCATAGCCCCATAGCTCACGCCTGACCAGGCGGTGCATGTGCTCGGCAAAAGCTTCCGCCAGGCGGTCCGCCAGTGCTTTTAGCATGATGCTGTTGTAATCATCATGGGCAGCTTCATACTCCGCTGCCAGTTGCTCCACGCCGTGCCCGGTGGTGACACAAAAGCCACCGATGTAATCAGCAACACCACTTTCAATGGGTGCGATAAAATCGGCCAGGCTATAGTTGGGCTTGCCGTTGGGTTTTTCTGTCTGCTGGCGCAGCTGATGCAGAGTTGCCAGTTGTTCGGTTTTGGCATCATCGGTAAAAACTGCGATATCATCACCGTTGACTCTGGCGGCAGGCCAAAAGCCTATGGTGCCCCGGGCGGTTAACAACTTTTCATCAACTATGCGCTTGAGCATGGTCTGGGCGTCGCTAAAGAGCTCACGAGCATGTACACCAACAACCTTGTCCTCAAGAATCTTGGGATACTTGCCCGACAATTCCCAAGTGATGAAGAAGGGAGTCCAGTCAATGCTGTCGACTAAATCGTGCAGTGGGAAGTTGTCGAAACACCGGGTGCCAAGAAAGCTGGGCTGGGGTGGTTGATAGCTGGCCCAATCTTGGGTCGGCGCATTTTCAAGGGCGCGTGCATAGCTCAATTGGCGGTTACGGGGTTTTCTGTTGGCCACGCGCTCGCGCACCTGCTGGTATTCACAGCGGCGCTCGATGACAAAATCGGCCTTCTGTGCATTCAATAACTGGGTGGCCACTGCCACACTTCGTGAGGCGTCGGGAACGTACACGGTTATATCATTGCTGTATTTTGACTCTATTTTTACCGCGGTATGCGCCTTGGATGTAGTTGCACCGCCAATCATCAATGGCACAGAAAACCCCTGGCGCTGCATCTCGCTAGCCACATGACTCATCTCATCCAGCGAGGGTGTGATAAGGCCGCTGAGCCCGATGATATCCACCTGTTGTTCCCGGGCGGCCCGAAGAATTTCATCGCAGGAAACCATCACGCCCAGGTCAATGATTTCGTAGTTATTGCATTGCAGCACAACAGCCACGATATTTTTCCCTATATCGTGTACGTCGCCCTTAACCGTGGCCATCAGGATTTTGCCACTGCTGCGGGTGGTGCCGTCTTTTTCATCTTCAATAAAGGGTTGTAAGTGAGCTACCGCCTGCTTCATTACGCGGGCACTTTTTACCACTTGTGGCAAAAACATTTTGCCGTCGCCAAACAGGTCGCCGACTACATTCATACCATCCATCAAGGGGCCTTCGATGACCTGTATAGGGCGATCGAACTCCAGCCTGGCTTCCTCTGCATCTTCTACGATCCAGGTGTTTATGCCTTTGACCAAGGCATGCTCTATACGCTTTGCTGCAGACTGTTCACGCCAGCTTAAATCTTCCACCCGTTGCGTGCTGCCGCCGCTGCCTTTGTACTGTTCGGCCAGGTCCAGCAGGCGTTCGGTGCTGTCATCACGGCGATTGAGAATGACGTCTTCAACGGCCTCGCGCAGCTCATCCGAAAGATTGTCATACACCGCCAACTGGCCAGCGTTGACAATGCCCATATCCATGCCTGCCTTGATGGCATGATAGAGAAATACGGAGTGTATGGCCTCGCGCAGGGTGTTATTACCGCGGAAAGAGAACGACACATTGCTGACCCCGCCACTGACCAAAGCACCGGGAAGATTGGCCTTGATATAACGGGTGGCCTCAATAAAGTCCACGGCGTAGTTGTTGTGCTCCTCAATACCTGTGGCCACAGCAAAAATGTTCGGGTCAAAAATAATATCCTGTGGCTGTAAGCCCACGTCCTCAACGAGAATATTGTAGGACCGGGTACAGATATCCTGCTTGCGGGCCAGGGTATCGGCCTGGCCACTTTCATCAAAGGCCATCACAACCACTGCGGCACCATAAATTTTGCACAGCCGGGCCTTGTCAATAAACGCCTGTTCACCTTCTTTCAGGCTGATGGAATTTACCACCGCTTTACCCTGTATACATTTCAGGCCGGCTTCAATTACCGACCACT
>JAUVBI010000127.1 GCA_030591305.1 Pseudomonadota bacterium | reverse complement strand
CTCATTCGGGTATGTCTATTAATTCCATATGGCGAATGTGGGAGCGCATCTCCTCACTCACCTCGCGCAGGTCTGTCTCATTATATATCACCCGGGGCGTGATAATAACCAGCAACTCGGTGCGGCGGTCTGTTTTTGAAACCGTGCCAAACAGCGGGCCTATCAGCGGAAGTGAATGCAAAAAGGGTATGCCTGAGCTGGCATCGGTGGCATTTTCGCGAATCAGGCCGCCCAATACCACAGATTCACCTGAACGGACCGCTACCCGGCTACTAATACTGCGCTCCAGGAATGAGCGCTGGTCTGTTGCGGGGTCGATTAGCCCCACATCGGTCACCGACTGCTCTACATCCAGGGTTACCAGACCACCGGCATTCACCGAGGGCCTAACCGACAGTTTTACACCGGTATCCTTGAACGTAATATTTTCAACCGTAGTACCACCGCTACTGATGGTTGTGCCCGTCTTTACCGGAACCTGGTCACCAACGTGGATATAGGCCATATGGTTGTCCAGCACCATCACCGAGGGGGTGGAAATCACGTTAATGAGGGACTCCTGCGCCAGAGCATTTAAAACGGCACTGATATCGCCCATGGCGTTGGTAATGGTGTAGGAGAACCCGGGCACCACAGCTGCGGGCCCGGCCGCAGCGGCAGCCAATACGCCCACACCGTCATAATTGCTGCCAATACTGTTGTTAAACGTCCACTCCAGGCCGTATTTCAGCTCGTCAGTGAGGGACACCTCCAGAATACTGGCCTCAATAATGACTTGTGTGGCGACTACATCCAGTTCCTGAAGTGCCACTTCTATTTTGCGGTAGTCCTTGCCGGTGGCGTAAATCATCAGGGCGTTACTCTCTTCGTCGGCAACCACGCGCACCTCATTGAAGGTAAATTCGCTAGAACCACCCCCTGAGTTGCCTCCACTGCCATTGGCAAAGGTGCCAGCGGAGCTGCCAGACCCTGAGTTCGCCCCCGATGACGAGCCGAGCGTTTCCTTGCTCAGCCCGGGCGCCACATCACCAAATGTGCTGCCTCCCGACCCCGAGCCCGAGCTAAAGCCGGAGTTCGACTGGCTGCGAGTGCCAGATTGCCCTCCTGCCCCGGAGTAGATGCTGTTCAGCAGGTCGGCGAGACGGCCGGCTGTGGTGTTTTGTACCGGATAGACATACAGGCGTTTCTCGAAGAGTGAATCAGGGGCTGAATCGAGGCGCTCTATCCACTGCCCCACCTTGTCGAGGTAATGTGCCCGCGGTGTCACCACCAGAATGCTGTTGAGACGCTTAATAGGGATAATGCGCACCAGGTGAGACAAGTCGGCAGCGGCGCCACTTTCGCCCAACAGCCCATCAAGTACACCATTCATCTCTTCGACCGAGCTATTTTCCAGTGGAAACATGCCCACCGACATACCCGCGAGCAGGTCGACATCGAAAGTCAGGACCATATCGAGCCAACCGTCCAGTTGGGCGCCGGTACCAGCCAACATCAACAGATTGCGGCTATTATCTACCCGGACAAAAGCGGCTTCATCGGCAACCGGCTTGAGAATTTCAGCCATATTCGCCGCGCTTATATACTGCAGTGGTATAACCACCGTGCTGAAGCCCATACCCGGCCCTGTGGCCCGCGAAAGGCTAGGCGATAACCGGGATGCCTGCTGTGAACCTGTAATGAGGAAGCGGCTGTCTTCTCCGCGAATCATTAGAACCTTATTGGCCTTGAGCAAGGACTCTAGAATACTAAATACCTGCCCCCTGGGGACTGGCGTGCGGGTTCTGAGGGTAACCGTGCCTTTCACCGGCTGGTCTACCACGTAATCCAGGCCCAGTATGTCGCCCATTATGGCGTGCATTACTTCATTCAGTGGAGCCTGTTCAAAATTGAGGCTGACATCATCGCCTATAAAGTTGATTGGCTGACGTGCCGGGGGCAGTTTTATCTGTTTGTCATTGCCACGGTATAAGATAGGTTCCGCACGTGTATTGTTCGCGACGGAGCTTGCCAGATCTGTGGCTGAGGAAGCGAGTACTTTATCTTCCAGGCTGGTATTACCTGTTGATTTTGGCTCCCCCGCACTGCCTGGTTGCTCCAGTGATGGGCTTGAGCTTGGTTCCAGAGTGGAACAACTCAACAGTGTTGCCACAACGGGCACTGCCAGTAACCACCTTAATTTCAATATCTCTTTGCTCATCGCTTTGTCATTTTGTCTGTTCATTAGTAAGAGAAGCTCTGCCCGCTGTAAGTGTACGCTTTGTTTCCAGTTTTTTACTGGTGCCTGTAGAGGAACCGATGGAGGCCTCACTAACAGACTCGTTGGTAACAATGGCCCCGCGCTCCAGCGCTAAAGTCTGCGATTGCCCACCTTCAACAAACACGGCCTGGTCGCGCTCAATGGAGTCCAATGTCCAACCTGCTATCTTGTCACCCTGCAATATACGCGTTTTCTTTCCCTGAACCAACGCGATGATACCAACAGAGTCACCCGCCCCGAAGACTCCGAGCAATTTAACCTTGTCCAGCTCACCCTTTTGGTACTTGGTGTTTTTGTTTTCATCCGTTTCTAACGGTGCATCAACAGGACGACGCGATGGCCAAAACACCGGGCGCGCCCTGACAGCAATGCTCTGCTCGGGGGACACCGCGCCCGAGCTGCGCAGCACACGTCCAACAAGGCTGTCCGCCGAGGGCAGTTTGGGTGCGGGATGAGAAGATATAATCAGGCTGGCTACACTAAAAAACAGTAGCAGAAAAAGCACAAGCGTGAGCAGCAGTGCAAACAGCTCTATTCTTCTCTCACTGAGAAGTGGGTTTTCCCTGGCCTGGTAGCGGCTTATCAACATTGAAAAAGTGCTCATCAGATGGCCCGCACGGTCAATAGCGCAATGGTGGCGGTGACAATTTGCTGACCATTTTTATCACGGGAACGGGTCATGCGCTTGGGCTTAACATCAATTGCATCGATTAAAATAAGGGGGGTGTAATTTGCCATTTCCAGCAGGGCGGCATCCAGGGCATCCAGCCCCCCACTCACGGTTAAAGTAAGACCGATACGGTCAAAATTTTCTTCCTGAACCAGGGGCAGTATTCGGCTATTGGCCACAGTAAGGCCAGCACCTGTCATTATTTGCCGGATATCGCTCTGCAAGGCAGCCGACACCGCTGCGGAATCCTCGGTGGGAGGGTAGACCAGCGTCGCTATCTGGGAGCCGAGATGACCGACGGAAAGCCGCAGTTGATCTTCAACTTCCATTAAGCCATACATTCTTGCAATTCTCGGCCGCAGGCGCTCGATCTCTTTTTGATAGCCCTGCCTCATCACCCAAAAATCTGTAAACATGTACAACACTAACAACAGGGGCATCAGCAGGGTCAGACCGACAATGACAGCAGACTTTTGATTATTTTTAAACCAATTCACGGGGCACCACCGCCTGTGAGCTCACTCTGGGACAGTTCAATATTGAGAAAAAATTGTTCCTGCCCGGTATTGAAGTATTTGGTAATAGCTTGTGGTGCTGTAACACTGGCATAGGCGGGCTCATCGGTAAGCTGCCGGACAATCACCGCGGCATCATCTGCAATACCGCGAATATCAAGCCCAGTGCCCTGCATGCTGAACTGAATAAGCGACACGTCGTCACCCAGCATTTGTGACAAGCGCACCATCTCAAAATGCGGGCTGGGGCGCTGAGTTGCCAACTCGTTTATCATTGCAATTGTTTCATTGGCAGCGACAATAGTGGTTCGCATTTCCAGTGCTTCACTGGCCTGGGCCTTTACCGCCACAGACAAACTTCGAAGCTGTTGTAGTTCCAGGTATTTCATCCCAGCGGACGCACCCGCAATGACCACCAACAGCAATGCACAGTAGGCAATTGTAATACCAACCCTGAGCAGGCGCTTATTGTAACGCTGTAAGCGCTTTTTCTCACCGAAGCCACTGAGCACTATCACCGCGCCATCTACCTCTGCCCACACCTCACGTGCCTGCGCATCGTGGCAGTTGTAGTGCTGCCCAAGATAGCTCATGGTCGAACTCAGGGAGACTATGGCCAGTTGAACCTGCAAATTCTTTTGGTCACGGCCTGAAATCTTCCACCCATAACCCGTGTCGCTCTCGGGAAAGGGGCTATTTGCTGTAACTTCAAGCGCCATGACCATATCGAGGTCACTCTCTACCGCCAGCGGCATTTCCAGAACCCGGCTAAGCACAAGAGGCTCTGGCAACAATACAGCTTCACACTCAACGTCAACGTCAGGCTGCGCATGGCGTTGCCCCGCGTGGAAATAGGCCTCACCCGCTTCACCGTAAACTTTGAGACCCTCGTCCAAGCGAACTATAACAGGAGAGTCGCAACCCCATAGAAATTCACGCCATGCCGAGCGCCAGTGTTTTAGTACCTGGCGAACGTCATAACCAAACAAGTCCCAATTTTGCCCCGCTTGAGCCATCCAAAACCCTTTATTTTTCTATTCCAGCGGCAGCTCTTGCCGCTTCCGTACCGGTAAAGTGCCAGGGCAACAAACCCTCACCTGTAGCATCTATAGATACCCAGCGCCTGCGCAACCATTTTTTATCGCCCACTGTAACCAGTGCGTCCACTCTGTAATCGTCACCTGAACCCGCTGCTTGAAAACGAGGGCTAAGCCCTCTGGGTATTGTCTTATTGGGGGCAAAACTACCTCCCCTGCCTTCGACAATTGACGACACCATAGAGACATCACCACCGGCCATAACAGCCAGCACAGACGGCGGCGCCGACTGCCAATCGACACCGGCCCGGGAAGCCCGGCCCACAACAACCGAGTCACGGATACCCTCTAGCAATGTCCTGCCAATTCCATCTACCCGCAGCAGGTCTTCAATCGAACGGAACTTTGCCGCCTGTCTTGTCCCTGGTACAGGCCGTTGGCGCCACTTTACCACATTGTCAGCCAATAGTTGCGCGTCGGCTTTTTCGACATTGCCATAAGAAGCAAACAAATTTCCAAGCAGATCGCGAGGCGCACCGTTTAAATCAATCAACCCGGAAGTGGGCGTAAGGAAAACCTCTACCAATTGCTCTCCCACCTCGAATGTCAGGTTTGGCACACCGCGCCCCCGGAAGGATTGCAGTTGCTGGGACTTCAGTGCTGCGAGCATCAATTGAATAGCACCATCACCCGCTGCCACTGCTTTTGCCTTTGCCAGATGTGTTTGAGCCATGCGCGTATCGACTTTGGACTGCAGAACTATCCCGGCGACCAATAGCGACATCGCAGCCAAAAACCAGACCACAATCGCCAGTGCAACGCCTTGTTGATGATGCCTGCCCATCAACGCTGCACCGCCAGGATAAGGTCGGGCCAATACCTGCCATCGGCTTTAATTGTTAACCTCACCAGAGCCGGAGCCCCAGGGGCGTCCCACTCACCCCTTTGCCACTCCAAATTGTGTTCCGGCTTAAATTCAACTTCAAATGTTTCCACAGCGGACAGCAAAACACGGGAATTTTTATTACTCCAGACAATACGCGCATCGCCTTGTGGAGGCTCCTGCCAGTAAAGCTTTAGTTGCCTGCCGTCCTTGATGAGCCGCATCAGCAAGGTACCGCCGTAGGCCTCGCCAAACAGCGCTGGAGCCTTCCATGCCAATGATTTCGAGTCTCCTTCAAAGTATGCGAGTTCAGAGCTACCACCACCCAGTGAAAGCCCGCCACTCTGGCTCTCCCCGGTGACCGCCCCACCCAACATATCACGCAGGAAGCTGCTCACGGTGCGCACTTCATCTACGCGGTCTATCACCTTGTCCAGCGATACCTGCGTGTTGGCAAAGGTGCGCAGGGCTGAAACCGTTGCCAGTAAAATGAGTGACAAAACACCCAGAGAAACAATCACCTCAACCAGGGTAAAACCACGCTGGTGGGCACTGTGCTTACCGTCCATAGGCACCCACCACAGAATGCAATACCACCTGCCGCCGTTTCAAGCCATCCTGTCAGCTGACAGACACTTCCAGGTTGTGTAGCGCATCTCGGGGCAAGCTCGAATTGGGCAAGTTGATTGGAGAGGACTGAACTGCCCACCTGAACTCGCCCTCTGTCTCCCCCTGCTTATTAACGCCGTCAGTAGAAATAAGTGTGTTATCGGCTAACAGAGACCTGGCAAGTTCCACACCATAGGCGTACTTTTCTCCGCTGCGGACATTTCGCGTTGCGCCACTCACAGCCTGGTACAGGGCACCCAAAGACAAAGCGAGAATGGCTATGGCCACCACCATTTCGAGCAGTGAGAAGCCGCTCTGAGGTCGCACGGCTGAGTGATGGGTTCTAGTTATAGCCATATTTTTCCTGTGAAACCCGACCAAGCAGCCAGTCGACCGTGATCTTCACACCCGCGCCGTTGGTATTCTCGACAGACACACCGCCACCGCTGGTGCCCCCCTCGGGATAAAATCGGATGATACCTACATCGCCCTGATTGAGTTCTTTGGCAGAATCAACAGACAGGCGCACATCCCCGGGTAGTTGCTTTACCGTGTTATTCAGGCGCAACTCGCGCGAGCCGGGACGTATTTCTACATCTTGTGCACGACCGGACGTTATAGCGGTGTAGCGGGCGGAGGCGAACAGGGTAATGACATCACGCACAGCAGCACGATATTGCATCGATTCATACAAGCGTACAGACGCGGGAACAGATACGGCTAGAACAAGACCGGCGATAGCCAGCGCGGCCAACAGCTCCAACAGGGTAAACCCCCTCACGGATCGCGCCAGCCCGGGCGTTTTCAACCGCTGTTCAGTCCCAGCTACCCACATCGGTGTCTTCACCATCGCCACCCGGCGTGCCATCCTGACCATAGGTGTAGATATCGAGGTCTCCGTGCTCACCGGGATACTTGTAGTGGTAGTCTACTTTCCAGGGATCCTGAGGCACTTTCGACTTCAGGTAGGGGCCGTTCCAGCCGGAGGCGTTGGAGGGTTTATTCATCAGGGCAACCAGCCCCTGATCAGTGGTGGGAAAGCGCCCCACATCGAGCTTGTACATTTCCAATGCCTGCTCCAGGTCTTTAATCTGGATGGCCGCCGTTTTTACCTTGGCGCCGCTGAGCTGGTTTAATACCTGTGGCCCCACCAGGCCCATCAACAAACCCAGGATAGCCAGCACCACCAGCAACTCCATTAAGGTAAAACCACCCTGCCGCCTTAATTTCTGCCTGACCGGAAACTTACTGCCACTCATTTGCACAACCTCAAAATATAAAAATGTTAAATCGACTACTTATTATACAGCCAAATCGTTCACCGACAGTATGCCCATCAGTATCGAGATAATAATAAAGGCAATTATTACACCCATGGAAAGAATTAACACGGGCTCAAGCAAAGTCAGGGCGCGCTTAACATTCGCCTGCACATGGCCATCAAAGACCTTGGCCAACTCAAGCATCATCTCTCCAAGGCTTCCAGACTCCTCGCCCACGCGAATCATCTGAATAACCATGGGCGTGAACATGCCCGTCTTATCCAGTGCCCCCGACATACGCTTGCCCGCTTTAACCGCGGGAGGCAACACGCCCAGCGCCTCTTTTATCACCCTGTTTTCAACGGTATCTATGGCGATTGAAATTGCCTGCAACATAGGAACACCGTTACCCAATAAGGTTCCCGCTGTTCTGGCGAATTTGGATACCTCAAACTCAAAAACGATGCCGCCCATAATGGGGGCTTTCAGCATCTTTTCGTGTAGCTCTGCTTTCCCCTTGTCCGAGGCTGCCCAATTGCGTAGATAGAAGGTGAGCCCGGCCACCACGGCGACGATAAGCCAGAAATAACTCTTCACAAACTCGGCAGCACCTATGACCATGCGGGTCATAAGAGGCAGAGCCTCACCCATATCGGAAAACAGTGTTTCAAACTGTGGCACGACAAAGCCCAGCATGCCGACAATAGCCAGCATCGCCACAACAAACAGTATAGAGGGATAAATAAGTGCTGAAACCACGCTGTCGCGAGTGGCCTTGGCGTTTTCCAGGTACTCGACCAAACGCTCCAGCACTTCCGACAACTGACCACTGGCCTCCGCCGACCTCACCATATTGATGTAGAAATTGCCAAATATATCCTCGTGTTGAAGTAAGCCCTGGCTCAGCGCTTTACCCCCTTTCACCGATTTCAACAATTGCGCCAGCAGCTGTTTCATTTGTCCCGGAACCGCCATGTCTATCAGCACTTTCAGCGCCCTGTCCAGGGGTAGGCCAGCGCGAAGCAGTACAGCCAGTTCACTGGTAAACGATAAAATATTTTCCCGGCTAGGGGGTTTACCTTCGGCAACGTCCTCTGCACCGGTGTAATTGGCCGTGCCCGCCTCAAGCTTCAGCAGTGTCAGGCCCTGGGAACGCAAATCTCGCGAGGCCAATTCGAGACCCGGAGCCTCGATAATACCGTCCAGTGACTTGCCATCCCTGCCGATAGCTTTATAACTGAATTGGGGCATCAGGCTTCCACAGGTGCTTCGGTGGAAGCCGCTTCCTCAGCAGCCATTTGCACTTCACCCTGGTCCTGGGTAACGCGCATGACTTCCTGCATGGAGGTTACACCCTG
>JAUVBI010000230.1 GCA_030591305.1 Pseudomonadota bacterium | reverse complement strand
GGTGAGTCAATTGTGTCCCTGGGTTATTCTCGAGGAGAAATTATCTCGAATCAAGTGATAGCAGTGGAAACTACACTCGATTATGTCAGGCAGTTTGATCCTCGGCAGAATCAGTCTTCTCAGTAAGCGCCTGCAATTGGCTATTAAACGCTACCAGCGCCGTGTGGTGTGTTGAGGGTGCGCCAGACTCAAGGCGAATAGCGCCGCGAAAAACATAGTGAAAAAGCGAGAGAGTATATATATCCAGCGGCGGGCCGTCATTACGTAGTTCGATGACAATCCCGTCTTCCAGCACCACGGGCCTGTCCACAGGTATGTCGATGCACAGTGCTTTACCGCCTTCAATTTGCTCCAGTACTTGCCAGCTTGTTGAATTAATTTTAACGCTCAAACGATGCTCGGCAGACGCTGCCCGGGAGACATCAACCCTGAGTGTGAACTGATCGAAGGGCACTGCATTTTGCAGGCCCGCAACCCGCGCAGGTAACACCTGCCGCAAGATAGCAGCGGTGCCCAGGTAGATGCCGCCCCTGCGCCTAAGGCTACAAGGGCCGCTGGAATGGGTCCAGCCGCGCATGCCCATCAGGAAACGTGCGTTGTAGAGCAGGTTCTGGCGGTAGTCTCTGTAGGCCCAGATACCATAACCGGTACTCTTTTGTGCCAGTAGTGGTGCAGCCGCCTCCAGAAAAGCGGGAACCTGTTCTGTTTCGATTTCTGCATGAATACCCCTGAATTTTGGGGCTTTATCGACAAAATTAAACTGGTCTATTACGTGATTAGTTTTTTCGCCTTGCTCTGTTACCTCATTCAGCATGTGCTCAAGCAGCTCAATGGCCCGCTTCGCCGGTAGTTTTTCACCCTCGTTGGCTGCACCCATAAAAGGCGCCCAGTACGTTAAGCGGGTTTTCTCCTGGTTGAGGTAGGCATCATTGACCAGCCATTGAATTGAACTGTCACCGTCGACCAGCTTGTCTTTATCAACCCTGATTTCCATGCAAAGGCGGGGAAATACGGTTTCGGCCATGGCGTACATCTGGGCCACGCGGTGATTGATAAAAGCATGGAAGTGTTCGTATTCGGGTTCATCCAGGCGGGGAATGGCCAGGGTGTTGGTAATTCCTCGATCGGCAAGAAATGCGCTGAACCCTGTGTCCTGGGCCAGTTTGCTACGAAACTCCAGTGGATAGAGTTGCCAGCGGGCAAAACCACTCCAAAATTCCTCCCAGCTGAGGAAGGCGTAGCGAAAACTGCGGTATCCGTGGCATATTTCAAAAACTCGGGCAAGATAGTGAAGCCAGACTTTCTGTGTATCCGGGTCTGTCAACAGGCGCTGGGACTGCGTCAGGCCACTGAGTGTTGCCTGCTCGGGAATCTGGTGCGAGTAGGCGACACGGACCAGCACCGAAAGATTGTGCCGGTCGGCCGCGGCCATGACCCTGTCGAGCTGCTTTATGTAGAAAGAATCATAATGAGGGTCGTACTGATCACTCTGAAACTCTCGCCAGGGGATTACCAGGATGATGGTATTAAACCCGTCGTCAATGATTTGCTCCAGTTCTGAATCCAGCTTTGTTGAATCTACAATCTGCCAGAAATTTAAAACCCAACCATCCGAGAAGTAGTGCGCAGCCCTAATGTAGGGTGGGTGCACTTTGGGGCCCTGTATTGCCGTGCGCAGTTTCCGTATGAAAGTGCGGTAGTGCCGATATATTCGAAAGCTGAGTTCACTCATTGGTGTAGTTTATTGCGTTGTTGCATTAAATTCAGGCGAGCATCCAAGTCTGAAATTTTTGATAACTCACGTTCAAATTTTTCCTCGATAGTTTGTAACAACATTATGTCGTACTTATTTGCATCGATTAGCGCCGAGTAGGTGTTACCCAATTTTGTGGCTATTGCCTCAATGCGGTCCTCCAGAGGTGATACTAGGGTTTGGCTGGCATTCTGTACTTGCCATGACAGGTCGATGCGGGGGAACACATCGCTCAGGCCCTCCTCAAATAACACCATGCTTTCTGCATAGCGATGCACAAGCCCAACCAGTGGGATTGATTCCAGATTGGCCTTTGCCTGCTTAAAAAGTTGGCCCATATCCTGGCCGAAATAATCCCCGGAACAAAACCGGGTCTGATAATTCTTGAGTACGGGCCCGGTGCCCGGTTCAAGCCGCCATTTTACGTATTCGTCAAAGGGAAGCTCACGGGCCTTCTGGTTTCCGGGGGTATTTGTGCCCACCTGTGCCTTCTCAAAATTATACACTGAGCGACTGCGCTCCAATGGGTTTCTCAGTAACATGACCAGCCTTGGCTCTAACCCGGGCAGGGTGGGTAATGGCACGGGAAGCCAATGGCTGGACAGTGATTTTATCTGTGGATGTGCATTGAGGTATGTAGCAAGGTAATCACCGGGCTGGCGCATGGCGTCATTATCGCGATGATCGTCAAAATTGTCACCAAAACAGCGCTGCAAACTCCAGTCCAGTGTTGTGCCTGCATTTTTGAACATGTGGGCATGGAAAATCAGGGGGCGTAGCGGGGCTGTGTCGTTGGGTAAAATAGCTATTACTTTCCTGATTGGCAGGGATGCCGTTGTGGCACCTGGAATCAGTGCATTGTCACACAATGTATGGTGATGGTCACGCACGGGGCCAGTGCCGTGATACAATCACGGTCGGGCGTCTGGATGAAAGCTGTGGCGTTCATTTCCCCCCCAACTGATAGCGCGTAGGCCTGAACGCCGGAGTAGTTTAGGGTCGTCGCGATTGGCGTAACACCTATTTGTATGAGCTTGTTAGATGTCTGAATTGAAACCCCGAACAATTATTGTCCACGGTCATATATTTAAAAATGCCGGATCGACTTTCGATTGGGCCCTGCAGAGAAATTTTAACAAAGGCTTTATCGATCACCGCGACAATGATCAGATGAGGCGGGGCGGAGCCGGCAGTCTGGCCAATATTCTGGATGCCAATCAAGGTCTCAAGGCCATTGCCAGTCACCATCTCTACCGCTGGATGCCATTGCCCAAAATTCAAGGGGTGACTATTATCCCCTGTTTTTTTATACGCCACCCTATTGAAAGGGTTCGTTCGGTCTATACCTTCGAGCGGGGCCAAGAGGCCGAAACACCGGGGGCGGTATATGCCAAGAAATTAAATTTTAAAGACTATATCGCGTGGCGTATGGAGCACAAGGGCGGCGGTGTCGTAATGAACTACCAGACCAAGTATTGTTCTGGTCGCAAACGGGCTGTTCTTGATAATGCGCACATCGCTAAAACGGCTGAGTTTTTGTCTTCTATAGCGTTGACGGGTATTGTCGATCGGTTTGATGAGTCCATGGTATATTTTGAAGAGAGGCTCAGGTGTGATTTCCCGCAGATTGACTTATCTTACATACGTCAAAATTCCAGTACTGGTCGAGGGAAAGTGTTATCTGTAGAGGACAAGGTAGAGGCAATTGTTGGGGAGCTTGGTGCTGTGGCCGCCAAACTTGAGGAAAATAACAAAGCTGATCTTACACTCTATAAACGGGCGAACCGTGCCCTGGACATTAACATTGGACAGATTGCGAATTTTGATGAAAAGTTGAGTCGATTTAAAAACCGCTGTAGAGCATTGAGTGTCTAGCTGTAACCCTTCCAAGAGCAAACTGTTGTATGCATTGTATTTTACATATAGGAACTGAAAAAACCGGGTCAACGGCTATTCAGCAGTTTCTACACTATAATTCAGGCAAGTTTAAGCGTCAGGGGGCACATTTGTGTACCTCGGTTGGCAAGCCCAACAACAGAAGTTTGCCCGCTGCCTTTATGCGGGAAGACAGGAACGATGATTTTCTGCGAAGGATGAATCATAAGGGTATCGCCGGCAGACGTCGCTGGAGACGTCAGTTGCTAAAGGAGTTTTTGAACGAGGTTGCTCAAGCAAACAAAAAGTCTGAAGTTTTTATTATTTCATCGGAACATTTCCACTCTCGCCTACAGCACCTGGATGAAGTCAGGGAACTATTCTCCTTTTTAGAGCCCCTGTTTAGCAGCATAAGCGTTATCTGCTATTTACGCCGCCAGGACCACCTCGCAATGAGCCGTTACAGTGAGGCCATGCGTGCCGGGCACGTACATCAGTCCCCTTTGCCAGCGGGTGCGCGCCGTGCCAAAGGGCCGTTGCCCAATTATTTTGACTTTGAGTCATTGCTGAATCGCTGGGCCGATGCCTTTGGTGAGGAGAATATCCAGCCACATATTTACTCAAAAGATACCTTGCTTAATGGTGATGTCATTCAGGATTTTGTGCAAGCGGCAGGTTTGCAGCTTCCCCAGGACAGTGCCCTAAAAGTAGGTAACGCAAATATAGCACTCTCTGCAGAAGCTCAGACCGTCCTGCTGGGCGTCAATCGTAAATTTAGAGAGTTGGAGTGCACCGAGTCTGAGCTGCGCTTGCGTGGCAGCCTGGTGCGTTACCTGCAGCTTAATGCGCCAGGTAAGAGTCGTCAGCCAAGCGCCGCCGAGGCAAGGCAGTTTTACGCGCTTTTTGAACCATCAAATAATGCAGTTGCCCGCCGCTGGTTTGGCCGTGACAGTTTGTTCGACGTTGATTTTTCGCAGTACCCCGAGAGCGTGCCCGTTGTCAGCGCAGAGAACGTTGCTGAGTTACTCGCCGGGTTTATGATGCAGGAGAGGCAACAACCAAAGAGTTAGGTTTCCATTCTTGGACGGTTCCCAGAAAGTTTATTGTTCTTCCCCCCGGGTATCTATCTCCGGCCTCCCTTCCTGCTTCGACCTAAGCACTGCCGGAAAGCCCCACTCCCTCAGTTTTCCACGGTACTTCCTTTCTATACGCTT
>JAUVBI010000010.1 GCA_030591305.1 Pseudomonadota bacterium | reverse complement strand
GTGGGTCTCGCACCCTGGGAATATACTGTTGCAGAGATGTTGTCCGATGAGGGTTACGATACGGCAATATACGGTAAGTGGCATCTGGGTTACGTGGATGATCGGTTGCCGATCAACCAGGGTTTCGATGAATGGTGGGGCTTTCCCTTCAGTACGGACGTGTCATGGTTTCCCGATGCGGTAGGTTTTGATCCCACTCTGTTTGGCACTCCGCGCCTGTATGAAGGAAAAAAAGGTGAGGGCGTGAGAACGCTACAGCCCTACGATAAGAAAGTACGCCCCTACGTGGATGCGATCATTGCTGAGAAGTCGGTGGCCTATATCAAGCAGCATGCGAATACGGAGGAGCCCTTTTTCCTCTATATTCCCTGGTCCCTGGTTCACCACCCCTCTATGGCCCATCCGGATTTTCAGGGGAAATCGGGTGCTGGAAAATTTGGTGATGCGATGATGGAGCATGACTTTCGCGTTGGCCAGGTGCTTGATGCAATAAAAGAGGCAGGTATTGAAGACAACACGCTGGTGATCTATGCCAGTGATAACGGCCCCGATCGCGCTGAGTACCCGTATGTTGGAGACACTGGGCCTTTCAGAGGCTATCTGGGAACAGTGCACGAGGGCTCTATTCGCACGCCGATGATTCTGCGCTGGCCGGGAAATATACCCAGTGGAAAGGTAAGCAATGAGATTGTGTCCATCAATGATATTTTTCCGACATTGGCCACAATTGCTGGTGGTGATGTGCCTGATGACCGCGCTATTGACGGGGTAGATCAAACGGCGTTCTTTCTCGGGGAGCAGGAGCATTCCAGTCGGGAGAGCGTAATATTTTTTGCCGGTGATCAGTTTATGGCTGTTAAATGGCGACAGTTTAAAATTTATATGTACGGTGAAAAAGTGGGAATTGATGAGCGTGGCTACAACCGCCTCTGGGCACCGGAAGCCTATAACCTGGAGCTGGACCCAAAGGAGCAGCACAACCTGGCAATGCAGAACTTGTGGCTGCTTGCCTCAGCGCTGAAGCCCTCCTTTGAGTATGTTTACAGCGTACAAAAATATGGTTTGATCTTGCCGGGCGGTGACGAGCCCGAGGTATTCGATGCACAATTGCCATTTTATTCGGCAGAGGCGCTGGAGTTAGCCATGGGTGCAATTAAGAAGGAGGCCATAAAAAAGATGGTCAAGGAAAAGCTACAAAAGGTTAAGGAAAGTGTGACAGGTACAAATTAGACCTGATGGGGGAGGGAGAGTTTTAGGGGGCCATATTTCGTGCTTGCAATTTTGCCTGAATATCTTCCACCCGGGCTTTATCCAGGTTTATCCGCAGTACAAAGAACACGGCAACCATCAGCGCGGGGAGTATGCCCACGCCCATGGCATAGACCAGCCCATTCTGGGTTGCCAATGGCACTTCCCCGGGCAGCATGCCTGTTTGCAGCCCAATGACATCCAGGGCGATACCCGCGTATATGGGGCCAAAAATAGAAGCAAACTTTGCAATGAAATTAAGTACGGCAAAAAAACCTGCTTCCTGGCGCACGCCGTGGTCCAGTTCGTGTTCATCGGAGATGTCTGAAATAATTGAGTAGGAGGTAATGGCCCTGAGCAGGTAGCAATACATAAATATCAACATGAAAATAAAATTAAATGCGAATATCAGGCTGTCGTTATCCGGCATGAACCCGATCATACGCAGAGGATATAGCCACAGGCAGTCCAGAATCAGGCCAATCAGGGCATATTGCAGCAGGTGGTGCTTTTGGAAACGACGGGTCAGTGGCCCCAGGGTGAGCATGGCCAGGATGATCGCCAGCAGGCTGGGAAGGGACAGTATCAGCGAAATTTCGGTGGCGCTAAATTCCCAGTAGTAGATCCAGGACAGCATGTTTAAAGTGGATATTGTGCCCCAGGCGACCATCGCTGCAACTTCGTAGTACAACATATTGCGAAAGGAAAAGTTCTCCAGGGTTCGCAACAGATCTTTTGTCAGTGTCTTTAAGCTTGTTCCAGATTGATTTGCATTTGTTGGGGAGGGCCTGGCAAAAGCCCGGGCTCCCCATATACTGAAGCCCCCCATTATCCATATTGCAATACATGACAGCAGGCCATAGAGCGGGTAGTTGGAGCTGACAAAGCGGCCGTCCACACCATCACTGCTGGTGAAAATCGTAAGTAGTCCCGCTGCGGGAATGATGACGGCGAACAAAAATGTAAATTTCATTCTTGCGCCCATGATACTGCTGCGCTGCTGGTAATCGCTGGTGATTTCTGCGGACAGGGCCAAGTGCGGAATGGAGAATGTCGTCAGAAAAGTGCGAACCCACAAAGTCCAGAACAACAACCAGGCCGCCAGCCACGCGGTGCTGTCAAGCATACTTTCAGGTGGTGAAAAAAGACCGATAAAACCCAGGCCCAGGGGTAGAACGCTCAGGGCAATAAATGGGTAGCGCCTGCCGTAACGGCTTTGTAAACGATCTGACCAGCTTCCCACCAGGGGGTCGGTAATACCATCAACTATAAGCGCGGCAGAGAGCACGACACCGGTCATGGTGCCGCTGAGCCCGAGCACCTGGGTGTAATACAACAGCACAAACATGCTGTAAGCTGCCTCTTTAACGGCGTATACAGCACCTCCTGAACCATAGAGAATTTGTGTTTTAAGGCTTATCACAGTCGATCTTGCCCAACTCCTGGATTGCATTTTGAGGGCACAAAAAAAGGGCGATGATAACTCGCCCTCTTTTTAAGTTTCTTATGTGAACCGGAGCAAGGCTCAGCGTTTACCTTTAATCAGGCCTCTGAACCAGTCTGCCAAGGTCTCGTGTTTGAAATCAGTGAACTCGCCGGCGTCCATAAACATACCGTGCTCGGGGCAGGTCTCGTACCAGATGTGCGGCTGGGCGGGGTCTGAGGTTTTCTCCATATCCTGGCCACAGCGTGGGCAGGCGATATCTTCAACGGCATCCCATTTTTTACCGTCCTCGGCATCCCCTGTGTCCAGGGCATCGCCCATCCATTTTTTCTTCAGTCGCTCTGCCTCGCCGGTATCAAACCACAGGCCTTTGCAGTTGGTGCAGCGATCAATGGCCAGGTCGCCGCCATAGGTGATTTCATCCATGCCGTGTCCGCATTTAGGGCATTCAATACTGTGTACATCCGGGTTGTATTCCATCAGGGTTCCCCACTGGTTTTCGGTTTTATGATTATTTCAAGGCCCGACTAGGGGCACAACTTTAAGATTTTAGCTCAGGCTGAGACAATTGTCCTGCGAGTTGTGTAATTTTCATCTACCTTATTCTAGATATGGGCTAATATTTGACTTAAACTTGTACTTTCGTACTAATAAATCGGCGCGCCTTTACGGGAGGAGTGATTGTGAGACTAATTTCTATATTGTATGTTGGCGTGCTGTTTGCATTGGCTAGCGCCGTATTTGCCACGGGAGATGTACCCGCCGGCGAGAAACTCTACGCTGCCTGCCTTGCTTGCCACGGCGCTAAAGGTGAGGGTGTTGAGGCCATGAGTTCCCCGGCTATCGCGGGCCAGAATGAGGCTTATCTGGTACGACAGTTGGATAATTTCAGGGCTGGCATACGCGGTGCGGATACCAATGACGCCACAGGTATGCAGATGGCCGGAATGGCCGCCACTCTGGCTAATGAGGCAGCAGTGGCGAATGTCGCCGCTTATATTGCCGGGCTGCCTGTTACGGCTGCAGGTGTAGACACTGCTGGAGCTGATTTACGCAATGGCGAGAATCAATACAATGCTGCCTGTGGTGCCTGCCATGGTGGGGCGGCACAGGGCAATAAGGGGCTCAGCGCACCGCGGCTGGCCGGTCTGGATGCGGTTTACCTGAAGCGTCAGTACCAGAATTTTGCCGCTGGTATTCGCGGCTCCCACCCCGACGACAGGCTGGGGCGGCAGATGAAGATGATGGCGACCATGCTCTCCAGCGAGAAGGATCTTGATGATGTGATTGCTTTTATAGGTAGCCGCTAGTCGCATGCGTGTTCCATTTTATCAACTGCCGCTGGTTGCTGCTGCTCTGCTATTAATATCCTCTGCCTGGGCAGGGCCCGATTTTGTGCTCAACGACAACTGCCCCCCCAGCTTTGAAAAGGTGGATAACGGCCGTTGTGAACTGCGTACCTTGTATCAGTTTTACACGTCCTTGCAGAATAAGGGAGTAGGGGGCACGCAAACGTCCCTGCCGCCCCATCGCGATGGTTTCACACCACAGCAAATTGATCTGGGTCGCTATCTATTTTTCGACCCCGCACTGTCTGCAGATGGCTCCACCTCCTGTGCCAGCTGCCACCATCCCGACAAGGGTTTTAGTGATGGCCGTGCTCGCAGTGTCGGTATTAACGGGCACGAGGCTGAAAGAAGTGCGCCCACCCTGTGGAACGTTGCCTTTTTGAAACGTCTGTTTTGGGATGCCCGGTCTGAGTCGCTGGAAGAGCAGGCCCGTGGTCCGCTATTTCACCCCCATGAAATGGGTAATAACGAGGCGCAGCTGCGTCAGACTCTGAACGATAACCTGGCGTATCGCAGCTTGTTTCGCCAGGCCTTTCCTGAGCTGCAGGCCCCGGAGATTGAGTTGCAGCAGGTGTATACTGCCCTTACCGCCTTCCAAGCTTCACTGATTTCGCTGAATAGCCGTTACGATCGTTATGCTCATGGTTACCATGCTGCCTTGAGCCTGCAGGAAATAGAGGGCATGAATGTGTTCCGTTCCTTTGTAGCACGCTGTGCGGAGTGTCACACGCCGCCGTTGTTCACCAACCAGCAGATCGCAGTTATCGGTACGCCGGAACCGAAGGACAGGGCCTTGGATATAGGTGCCGAAGTCACGTTTGACGCGGTTAAATTGAAAGGCGGCTTCAAGGTACCCAGCCTGAGAAACATTGTCAAAACAGCCCCCTATATGCATTCTGGTCGGTTTGAGACCCTGCGTGAGGCCGTGGAATTTTACACCAAGGGTAGAGGCCATGCGGTTCCGGTGGGCGCCGATTTGCACTTGCACTGGCATATCTGGGAGCCGAATCTTACGGATTACGAACTGGATCGCCTGGTTGATTTTCTTGGCACACTCACTGACGAAACATTTAAACCACAGATCCCCCGGCGTGTGCCCTCGGGGCTGACGCCAATCAATCATCCAATTGAAACTGCCGTGGCAGAGAATACAAAAACACAACAAGGAGAATCCTCATGAGCAAAGGGACAGTTTTTGCTTTAATCATTGCACTGGTGGCTTTCGCCGGTGGTACGTTTGTCGGCAAGGCTGGAGGCGACAAGGCACCCGTTATAACTGACGCCGGAGCGGGGGCAAACTATGTGGCACCAGCAAAAGAGAGTAGTGGAGAACTGGTTCTATCCGGTTCCAGTACTTCTGTCGCCGGGTCTTCCGAAGGTTTTGCCACTGTGGTGGTGGAAGATGGCCAATCTATCCAGGCTGCGGTAACAGCAGCCAGTCCACGCACCATTATCCGTGTGATGCCGGGCACCTACAATGAAACGGTCTACATAGACAAGGACGATATACGCCTTATGGGTGTTATCAAGGAGAGTCGTCGTGCGATATTGGACGGCCAGGACACCTTGAACGATGCCATTCTCTACAGTGGCAATAACATTGTTATCGAGGGCTTTGTTATTACCAGGTACAAGGGTAATGGCATTATGGGGCAGGCGGGTAACAACTTTGAAATTCGCAACAATATTATTGTCGATACCGGCGTCTACGGTATCTTTCCGCAGTTGGGCCAGAACGGCATTGTAGAGCTGAATGTTATTTCCGGTATTGAGGATGCGGCCATTTATATCGGTATGAGTGATAACATTCACGTGGCATATAACGAAGTGTTTGACAGTGTGGCGGGTATTGAAATAGAAAATAGCCGACACTCGATTGTTGAAGGTAACTACGTCTACAACAACACCGGTGGCATTCTGGCTTTTATAACACCGGGCCTGCCGATTAAAACGACCTATGATGTACTCATTCGCAACAACTGGATTTCCGGCAATAACACCAAAAACTTTGGTGCCCCCGGGTCAACCGTGGGTGGCATCCCCGCCGGTACCGGCATCATGGTTATGGCCGCCGATGACGTGGTGATCGAAAATAACATCATTACCAATCACAAGACCATTGGCATCATGGTGCTGGATCATAATACGGCTGCACAGTTGACTAATGTGACCGTTGACCCCGAGTCGGATCCGAACTCCGATGGCCTGAAGATCCTCGATAACCTCATGTATAACAATGGTTATGACACGATTGATGAAATTAAAGCCATTATGCTGACGGAACTGAAAACTGGTAACCCCGACATTCTCATGGTCGGTCCCAGCAAGGACAGTTGTATTATTAATCGTCACCGCTATGTGACGTTTGGAATGGATGATCTCGCCGAGTGCGCATTTACCAACACTGGCAGCATTGCAAACTACCTGCTGCCGCCAGTGGCATCGCGGGCAAGAAGTACACCCGAAGAGCGGGCCAAGACAACCTATATGGCTATTTGCGCCGGTTGTCACACTTATACCGGCCGCATGATTGGTCCCCCGGTGAAGATTATCCAGGCCCTGTACATGGATGACCCTCAGGGCATCGTCGATTACATCACCAGTCCGGTTAAGAAGCGCGATGACTACCCTGAAATGCCTCCGCAGGATTACCTCGATGAAGAAACCCGCATGGCGGTTGCGAAGTATATGTTGGGCCGCACGGGCTAGGGCGGGTCACCCGAAGAGCTGCTGTGCCGGGCCTCGTAGTCGCTGTCTCCATCAATCACCTTGTCGTAACGACTGCGCAAGGTGGTTTTTTTTGTCACGTCCTCCAAGCTCGCAAGGCGGTCGTTGGGCGCTGGGCTCGAAGCTATTTCCTCCGGTGAAGAATGCTTTAAGTCCTCCATCGTTTGGGTAGAATCGCCCTTGTCTGGCTCTGGCCGAAACTGCAGTAGTACAAAGGCCAGCGCCCCATAGACGATAACAACCTTGATGATCAGTGCGTAGACTACGGTCTCGGGGTATTGTTGTTGCAAATACTCGGCCACATCCTGGTATAGCAATGAGCTTACCAGGGCAAATAAAAGAACTGCCATCACCCGAAACAGCTTGGCCTTATACTTTCCGAGGAAAAATAAAATAGAGGAGTACTTGACGATTCTAAATAATGACACGGCTAGATACCGATGTTAATGCCCAGCAACAGGGCGACGATGCCAAAACTCTTCCAGCCAATGCCCGACCAGATTTCCTTTTCCTTGTCCGCCACCAGATATTCTAGATCCTCGGCTGAGTAATCGTCTTCCCGGCGTCCGGCGTGGATAATGTCTTTTCGTACACGATTGATGGCCAGGCTGCGGAGTTTTTGCCGGACTGCCTTTGGCGGTCTGATGCGAGAGGGCGTTTCCTGGATCATAGTTGCTACCGATTAATCAAACTCCAATTACCGTATCATATTTTAGCTATTGATGATGCGGTGCAGTTAGCACCAACTGGCTTCATCAACAGGGTTGTGAATCAACTCATGGATGTTGCTGTTGAGAATTCTGTAACCCACATTGCCGTATAGAATTTGTCGGCCATTGTTTAGAACCCAGGACGGGCTACCCTTGATGCCGCCGTCTTTAGCACTTCTCAAATCGGCACTGAGGGCGGCCATGGCCAGGCCATCTTGTACAACGGCGTGTATATCGGCCCGTGCAATACCGATGTCAGAACTCATGTTGAGCAATACATCAAGGCGCCCTATATCTGCCGCCCGGGTAAAAAACTGTTGCCGTATTAAGGCAGACATTGCGCTTACCTGCTCCTCGCCTGCAAGTATATCGACCGCTTTCAAAACAAGGTGGGCGGTGACGGAAGAGTTTGGCCTGACTTTGGTCCAGATGTCAGGGTGAATGTCTGTGTGGTCATAGGCCGCAGCTGACTGGATGACATGTTCATGAAATTTTTCATAGTCACCCCATTGTGTAGGGATTTTTGTACGGGCATCGCCAAAGATGTCGACAAAGCGATGGTGTATTTTAATTTGATTCCCCCACTGTTTTTGGAGTTCTTCCAGGCGAGGTTGGGCTATCCACGCCCATACGCATAATACGTCGGTGTAATAGTCGATAACAATGGGAGAGCTGTCTTTGCCCATGGGCTTTTCCTTGTGATGACATGAACGGAGTGTCTCCGTAGTTTAGCGTTCATTACAACACGGATATAGATCAAAAATTAATCGTTACATAGTTCTCATTTAAGCATAGACTAGCGGTGCGGTACCCTCAAAAAAATGGAGTGCGTAACATGTTGGAAAAAGAACTAGCCCAGGCTGCAAAACTGGCTGAAAAGGCACAAAAGAAAGTCGACCAACTAAAGAAGAAGTTGTTGACTGAAACGGAGAAGGCCCATGCCAGGGCAAAGCGTGAGCTCACTGCCGCGCGCAAAAAGCAAAAGACAGCAAATGCCCGACTGAAAAAAGCGCGCAATGCGCTGCGCACCAAAGCGAACTCGATTAACCAGAAAAAGGTTGATGAGTTGATAAAGCAGGTGCAGGGCTTGGCCGAGGCAATTGCCAGCTACGCCAAGGCTGCTTTTGATGCTGCAGAAAAACTAATGCCTATGAAGGCCGATGCAATTCTGGAAGAACGCAAAGCGAAGGCTGCGGACCAGGCAGCAGCAATGGTAGAGAAAGCTGCCGCGCGCCAGGCCAGGGCTAGAGCGGGAAAATCTGCAAAGAAAAAGCCTGCAAAGAAAAAGGCGGCTCCTAAGAAGAAAGCAGCTGCCAAGAAGAAAGCTGCACCCAAGAAAAAGGCAGCTGTAAAGAAAAAGGCTGCACCCAAGAAGAAAGCAGCACCCAAGAAGAAAGCAGCACCCAAGAAGAAAGCAGCACCCAAGAAGAAAACTGCTCCCGCCAAGCGTAAATAACGCAAGGCGGTAGGACGAGTTTGGATGCTCCCGGTTTCGGGGGCGTCCTGTCGTGTTTCAGTCCCCGGGTTTTACTCGAATCAGTTTCCCGTCTGTGCTGTCTGTCAGAAGATAGAGATAGCCGTCTGGCCCCGAGCGTATATCGCGAATTCGTTCACCAATTTCACCGAACAGCTTCTCCTCGCCGACAACTTTGCCATCTTCCAGGTCCAGGCGACGTACATCTTTGTTTACCAGTGCGCCCACAAACAGGTCGCCCTGCCACTGTGGGAATGCATCTCCCCCGTACCAGGCCAGCCCCGATGGCCCGATGCTGGGAACCCAGGACCATTCCGGCTGCTCCATGCCGGGTAATTCTCTGAAGGGGCTGACATGGGCGCCGCTGTAATCCACACCTAGGGTTATGGCGGGCCAGCCATAATTATTTCCCATCTTTAGTTTATTTAACTCGTCACCCCCTTTTGGGCCGTGCTCATGCAAATAGACTTCGCCGGTATCGGTATTCAGCGCCAGGCCCTGTGGGTTGCGGTGGCCATAGGTCCACACCCTGGGGCTTCCCTGTTCAGCGAAGGGATTATCGCTTGCAGCGGAGCCGTTTGGGTTGATGCGAAGCACCTTGCCCAGCTCTGTGCCGATGTCCTGCGCTTTTTCACGGTAGTCAAAACCATCGCCGGTCGTGAGCAGGAGCGTGCCATCGGGACGGAAAAGCATGCGCCCCCCGTAGTGGACAGGCGTATCTTTTACCGTTGCAACCAGCAGTATGAGCTCGGAGTTTTTCAGTTGTGTTTCGCCGAGCGTTGCTCGGATTATTCCTGTGCCATTGGCATCCGGCCCGCCGTGGGCATAAGATAAATAAACTGTGCTGTTAATCTCAAAGTCGGGGTGTAGCACAATGTCGAAAAAGCCACCCTGCTGGGCGACATAGGTATTCGGTACGCCCTCGATGTTTGTTTTTTTACTGCCATTGGCTGAGACCCGTAAAAGTCGCCCTCCCAGTTCAGTAATGAGAAACTCGCCATTGGGCAAAAAAGCTACCGACCAGGGCTGGTTCAGGCCTTTTGCTACAGTTTCCAGCTTGTAATCAGCGCCCCAGGATGGCGTGTTAAGTAAAAGGGAGAAGGTAAAAACGGCAAGCGAGCTTCCAATTATGGTGCCGAGCCGTTTTGTAATAATTCCGCACATGGTCTTTTCCTTTCACTGATTTGGGGTCATTATAGCCCCAAGCGGGCTGATTATAGCCATAAGAAAATACAGGGATGAATCCACTAATGTTAAGAGTATTGAAAGCCTTCTTTCCCGCCGTGCTGTTGACTTATGTACTGGCGAGTATTTTCTCTACCCAGATTATTCTGGGACACCTCCAGGGCATGGGTGTAGATGTCAGTAGCGCTGTGCGTCTCAGTACCACATTTCATGATCTGTTGGGGCTGACCTCCAGTTACCTTGTACTCATACTCGTGGCATTTTTTCTGGGTATGCCGGTGGCGGCGGGGCTAACCAAATTATTGCCATCCCATAGGCTGGCGCTGTTTGTGTTGGCAGGCTTTGTTGCGATAGTAGCCCTGCATCTCATTATGAAAGCGGTACTGGGTTTAAGTGGCATTGCCGCCACCCGGACCATGGCCGGTTTACTTGCCCAAGGTGTGGCGGGAGCTGCCGGTGGGTATCTATATTTTCGCCTTTCCCCTACATAGACAGCACAATTTTCCCCATGTGCTGGCCGCTCTTCATTAGCTCATGGGCTTGTTCCACCTCCTCAAGGGGAAACACCTGCTGCACAACGGGGCGTATTTCCCCATTTTCCAGATAGGGGTAAATCTGCTCAAGAATCTCCTTCACCATCACTGCTTTTTGAGCAAAACTCTGGGCGCGCAGAGTAGAACCGGTGAGGGTGAGACGCTTCATTAACAGTGGGGCAAAGTTCACCTCTGCACTAAAGCCCCGAATAAAGGCAATATTGACGATGCGTGCTTCGGCGGCGGCCACGTTAAAGTTCTTCTGGATAAAATCACCCCCCGCCATATCGAAGATCACGTTGATGTTGCCGTTGACACCCAGTTCTGCGAGCACTGTTTCGAACTGCTCAGTTTTGTAATTGATCGCCCGGCTCGCACCTAACGCCTCAAGGGCGCGGCATTTTTTATCGCTGCCAGCGGTGGTGTAAACAGTGGCGCCCATGGCGCGGCACATCATGATAGCCATGGTTCCGATGCCGCTGGCTCCGCCGTGGACTAATATGTTCTCCTCACTCTTCAGGCCTGCGCGCTGAAAAACGTTGTGCCACACTGTCAGTAATGCTTCGGGCAGTGCAGCTGCTTCGCTCATGCTAAAACCGCTGGGAATGGGCAGGCACTGGCCGGTGGGGGCGACAGCATAACTGGCGTAACCACCGCCATGGGTGAGCGCGCAGATGGTATCTCCCACGTTCCAGTCGTGGACACCGATACCTACAGCGACCACCTCTCCGGCGACCTCCAGTCCCATGATCGGAGAGGCGTCCCCGGGCGGGGGGTAATGCCCAATGCGTTGCAGCAGGTCAGCCCGATTCAAGCCCGCCGCGGATACCTTGATTAGCACTTCACCAGAGCCTGGCGGGGGAGCGCTATCTTCTTTCACCGAGAGGCTGTGGTCCTCGGGATTTATAGCGATATAGCGGCGTTGAAAGTTTGCCTTATCGGAAGTGTTCATTGAGTATTTACCGAATTTGTAAAGTGTGTCGATAGCTTAGCAGTTATAGTGGAGTCACGTTTGCCCGGTATCGAACTTGCAGGCGTCAGGGTTTACAGAGAATCCGGTCAAATATTATGTGTGTCTCTTCCTTGCGGGGAATACAGGGTGGTACCACCCACTGACCAGAGGTGCCAGCAACATCTATCTGGTTTATTCCTCGTAATTCGGGCTACACTGTAGAATCATCTGTAACGGTATCAGGTAGTAGAGAGTTGGATTCTATAGAAAGCGCCCTAGCTTTTATTGTTGGAATAGACAAGCTGAAAAATGTCTATCGCAAGACTCGCCCCGTGGGATTCAACCGTTATGAAAACGCTGCAGGGCACAGTTGGCGTGAATATAATATCTCGAAGGAACAGGTATTTGCTGTTACCAGCCGTATAGCGAAGGGCAGTGAAAAAATTTGGGCTGTGTTGGAACCGAAACTGGAAGAGACAACAAAAGTCTTAATTGAAGGAGGCGTCCAATGAAGAAATTATTGAAGAACATCGCTTTTATAGCAGTGCTACTGCTTTCGGGCGCTTTGTATGCCGGAGAGTCGGCTACATTTTTGAACCCTGAGAAATCGACAGCAGTAAATCTTCCGTTTTCTGAGGCGGTTCGAGTTGGTAATACCATTTACCTGTCTGGACAGCTCGGCGTTTCGCCCGGCACCATGACCCTGGTCAGTGGCGGCATGGAGGCGGAAGCAAAACAGACCATGGAAAACATCAAGGCCACCCTGGAATCGCACAATTTATCTATGAGTAATATCGTAAAATGTACGGTTATGATTGCTGATATCAGTCAGTGGGGCATCTTTAACAAAATTTACGTGACCTACTTTGAGGATAATTACCCTGCCCGAAGCGCATTTGGTGCCAATGGTCTCGCATTGGGGGCGCAGGTAGAAGTGGAGTGTATTGCTTACGATGGTTAGATTGTTACAAGTCAGTTTTGCACTCTTTCTCGCCCTGGAAAGCTCATTGCTTTTTGCTGAGAGGGACCTGCCGGATAAATTTGGTATGGGTAGAGCAATTGCGGCAGATGAAATTGCGACCTGGGACATTGATGTGCGACCCGATGGTCGTGGCTTGCCGAAGGGGAATGGGTCGGTGCAAAAGGGCGGAAAAATATACGCGCAGAAATGCGCCTTTTGTCATGGTGCGAGCGGCGTCGAAGGTCCCTTTGATGTTCTGGTGGGCCGGATTCCCAGCGATGCCTTTCCCTTTGGCCGGGAGCCTGGAACCGTCAAAACCATCGGCAACTACTGGCCCTACGCTACGGCAGTATTCGACTATATTAATAGGGCCATGCCCTTCAATGCACCCGGTTCACTGGAGGCCAGTGAGGTCTACGCACTGGTTGCCTATTTATTACACCTGAATGATATTGTTCCGGCCAATGCGGTCCTGTCCCGGGAAAATCTTCCCGCGATCACCATGCCAGCCAGGCATCGCTTTGTATTGGATGACAGGCGCGGTGGCCCCGAAGTGCGATAGCACAAGAGATGTCTATGAATACAAAGAAAATACCAGGTGGTGCCTCCCGTCGACAATTTTTGGCCGGCCTGACTGCGGCGGGTGGGTTGGTGGCCAGCGGCGGTGCCGCCGCACTCACTCCAACAAGCGATCCAACTCGGGTGCAGGGCTTGGCAACCAGCGCAGTGGGGTCGAGGTCAACTCATGAGAGCCTGAGCCGACTTCAGCCCCCGGCATACAAGGGAGCCATTTCATTGACTCCGCTGGAGGCTCTGCACGGCACCATCACCCCCGCTGACCTGCATTTTGAACGCCACCATGCGGGTGTGCCACAGATTGACCCCGCCCATCACGAGTTGCTGATACACGGCATGGTAGACAAGCCCCTGAAATTTACGCTTGATGAGATCAAACGTTTCCCCTCGGTTACTCGCACCTGCTTTATCGAGTGCTCGGGCAACCTCAACACTCGTGCCGGGGAGAAAAGCTCTCCGAAAATGTTGTGTGGGCTTACCAGCCAGAGTGAATGGACCGGCGTTGCCCTGGGCACTTTGTTGCGCGAAGTGGGAGTGAAGTCCAAAGCAAGCTGGCTTTTGGCGGAGGGTTCAGATGCCGCTGTATTAGCGCGCAGCATTCCCCTGGACAAGGCCTGGGACGATGCTCTGGTGGTCTACGCCCAGAACGGTGAGGCGATCCGGCCGGAGCAGGGCTACCCTGTGCGTTTGCTACTGCCTGGCTGGGAGGGCAATACCAATATTAAATGGCTGCGGCGGCTGGAACTCTCTGATGCTCCCTTTATGACAAGGGAGGAAACCTCCAAGTACACCGACCCGCTCAAAAATGATACTGCGCGCCTGTTCAGTGTGGTCATGGATGCCAGGTCTGTTATCACTGCCCCCGCTTTTCCGCAGACCTTGGATAAGGGCTGGCAGGAAATTCGGGGGCTTGCCTGGAGTGGCCGGGGGCGAATAGTGAAGGTGGAAGTAAGCTTCGATGGCGGTAAACGTTGGCAGTTAGCACACTTGCAGGGGCCGGTTCTGGCCAAGGCACATACTCGCTTTACCTTGCCCTGGCGCTGGGGTGGCAAGTCCGCAGAAATCAGCAGTAGAGCTACTGACGAAACAGGCTATGTTCAGCCAACTCGCCGGCAGTTGATTGATGCGAGGGGACCGGGAAGCCAGCCCTATCACCTGAACCCGATCATGTCGTGGCTGGTGCAGGGTGATGGCCAGGTTATCTACAAGGCCGAACCCTGGGTTTAGCGTGAAATGGAACAGGGCGTGAATTATTTTGATGAAGAGGAAGAGTAATCTGTCATGAGCGGCGTATCGCCTGCTCTACAAAACTAAAAGAGGAATAAAAATGACAGGAAGATTGGATGGTAAAGTTGCACTTATTACAGGCGGCGGTTCAGGAATTGGCAAAGCTTCAGCACTCGTATTTGCCCGAGAGGGAGCGAAGCTTGTTGTCGTTGATGTAGATGCTGATAGTGGGCAAGCCACGGTTAGCGAAATAGAAAACGCCGGTGGTCAGGCCATTTTTGTAAGGGCAGATGTTACACGCAGTGCAGAGGTCCGGGCGATGATCGACAGGACTATCGAGGTGTATGGCCGGTTGGATTGTGCGCTCAACAATGCGGGAATTGAGGGAAATGTAGGTGTTCCTATCTCCGATTATGACGAAGATAATTGGGACAGGGTAATCGATATAAACCTTAAAGGGGTCTGGTTGTGCATGAAGTATGAGCTTGCCTACATGCTCAAGCAAGGCAGCGGGTCCATTGTGAATATGGCATCGGTGGCGGGATTGGTGGGAGGTACTTTTGGTGCAGCGTATTATGCCAGCAAACACGGTGTTGTTGGGTTGAGCAAGGCGGCCGCCATTGAAAACGGCAAGTCCGGCATCCGCGTCAACGCGGTGTGTCCGGGGGTTATCCGAACCCAGATGGCGGAAAGAGTTATTAATGATGACCAGAATATTGAGAGCGAAATAGAGTTACAACACCCACTGGGGCGACTCGGAATGCCGGAGGAAGTGGCTGAAACCGTAGTGTGGTTATGCTCAGATGCAGCGTCTTTTGTGACGGGGCAGGCTTTAGCAGTAGACGGTGGGTTTGTAGCACAGTAGCCCTGTGTGTCGTGTGCAGAGTTGCGTGTCTGGAAATGGTCTATACTGCATTGACTGCAAGTTTCCGGTGTTTCGTGGGGTGGCTTGTGCCATACGTTAATTAGTAGAGGGTATTTAGAATGAAAAAAATAAGTCTATTGGCAATTGCACTCGGTTTGTCCATGACAGGGACATGCCTGGCTGATCAGGAAATGGATGCACGGATCGCGCTCGCAAAATCTGCAGCGCCTGCATCGATAAGCGACAACGCAACCGTAGTTGTCGATGGCAAGGTCGTGGTCGAGGGCAGCAATGGTTGGACCTGTATGCCAGACACCATGCCGGGGGATGGGGCGGCTATGTGTAACGATGCCCTATGGATGAAAATGATGAATGCTGTCGGCACCAAGGGGGTTTTTATCGCGAATAGTATTGGAATTTCCTACATGCTACAGGGGGACATCGGTGCGGGCGTCAGCAATGCAACGCCTTATCATCCAGATCCAAAAAATGCTGAGGATTATGCGGAGATGGGGCCCCATCTGATGATTGTTGTGCCTAAGGAATTGTTAAAAGGCATTACGGATGATCACACATCTGGTGGACCCTATGTGATGTGGGGAGATACACCCTATGCACATATCATGGTCCCGGTTGGTGTTACAGATTGAAATAGCGTACTTGAGAGTGGGTTTTACGCGTGACAGATTTAATCGAACACATTCGCAATTCAATAATAGGCGACAAGCACAGCATTGCCACGCCTTTCGGTGAAAAACCGCTGGTGTATGCCGACTACACGGCCTCGGGTCGGGCATTGAGCTTTATCGAAGACTATATTCGAGATGAGGTGCTACCTTATTATGCCAATACCCATACTGAGACAAGCTTTACCGGTGCCCAGACCACCGCTTTGCGCGAGCAGGCCAGGGCGCAAATTCGCAGTGCGGTAAACGGTACAGCGGAAGATCAGATTATTTTTTGCGGCCCGGGAGCGACAACGGGCATTAACAAACTCATTGATATTCTCAACATTCGCCTGCCCCGGGATTTATCCCAGCGCTATCAACTTGAGCAACACATTCCCGCCCAAGAGCGCCCGGTAGTATTTCTAGGGCCCTATGAACATCACTCAAATGAATTGCCCTGGCGTGAGAGTATTGCCGATGTGGTATCGGTCCCGCTCACCGATGACGGGCAAATTGACACACAGTACCTGCAGGAACAGCTCAGTGCCTATGCCAGTCGCCCGCTATTGATAGGAAGCTTTTCTGCCGCATCCAATGTCACTGGCATCAAGTCCGATGTGGTGTCGGTCACCCGAATTCTTAAAGCTCACGGCGCACTGGCATTATGGGACTACGCTGCGGCCAGCCCTTATGTCGGTATTGATATGAATGGCGAGTTTCCCCTGGATGCCATCTTCGTATCGCCCCACAAATTCATCGGCGGCCCGGGAACCCCCGGTGTGTTGATAGCCAAAAAATCAATACTGAACAACAGTGTGCCCGCCATAGTGGGCGGCGGCACGGTGCTTTATGTCACACCTGCGGGCCATCGCTACGTTGAAAATCATGAGCAGCGCGAGGAGGGTGGCACGCCGGCTATTGTTGAATCTATCAGGGCGGGGCTGGTATTCAAGCTGCAACAGGAAGTAGGCACGGACGAAATCGAACGCAGGGAGCACGACTATGTGCAGCGCGCACTGGCGCATTTCAACGCGCTGCCCAACCTGGAAATCATGGGTGGCGTCAACGCCTCGCGCCTATCCATTATGTCTCTGCGTATAAAATATGGCGACAAAGATTTGCACTACAATTTTATTGTCTCCCTGTTAAACGACTTATTCGGCATTCAGGTTCGGGGTGGTTGTTCCTGTGCAGGCCCTTATGGTCACAGCCTCCTGGGAATCAATATGGAGCACAGCAACGCCATTGAGAAGGAGATCACAAAGGGCAGCACGGTATTGCGCCCGGGTTGGGTTAGACTCAATTTTAATTACTTTATTGACGAAAAAGAGTTCCAGTATTTGTTGCGGGCCGTGGAGTTGGTAGCCGAGTACGGATGGCGCATGCTGCCCTTTTATCACTTCGATGCCGACAGTGGTACGTGGGATTATCAGGGGTCGCGGGGGCCTTTAGCTAGTAATTTAAATATGTTCAATTTTCTCGACTACTGCCAGCATGGAGGTGAAAGCCCACATGGAAAAATTAGCCTGGATGGCCAGTGCGAGGCGGCAGAGTTAGAATTGCGTATCGAAAGTCGCCCGGGTGAATTATCTGAACTGTGTTTAAGTGAAGAAAGCGAACGCCTGCGCTGGTTTGTATTACCCCAGGAAGTGGCACACGACCTTGCCTTGCCTAACAGTGGACGCGTTTAAATAGCGGTCTATTTCAGCCAATTACCTGATTTTACAGCCCCGCCACTGGACAAGTACCAGCAATTCCTGTGTATTGTGCTAGCCTGAATTATAGGACAGTACAAACCACAACAGGAGAGTTGAATGTCAATGTTCGTGCCCAAGTTAAAACACGCACTACTGTTAAAAATAATGAACTATATGGCCAGACGTTCCCCGGGGAGTAGCTATATGGCCTTTGCGGGTGCTGGAAGTTCCCGCCAGTTGTGTGCCCATATCTCCCGAACCAGTGTAGATAAAGTGCTTGTGGTGACAGACAAAGTGCTGCGTGAACTGGGCGTGGTTGACAAAGTGGTGGCTGGGCTGGCGGAGTCGGGTGTGGATATCGCCTACTATGACGGCGTACTTCCCGACCCTACCTATGACCAGGTCGCCGAGGGCGTTAAGGTCCTGCGGGAACACGGTAGCCAGGCTGTTTTGGCGATTGGGGGCGGCTCCTCTATTGATGCTGCAAAAATCATTGCCGCCAGTGCCGGCAGTAGTGAATCCCCGAAAGACTGGGTGGGCTTTGGTAAGATCAAGCACGAAGTGATGAAAATTTATGCGGTGCCTACCACGTCGGGAACTGGCTCAGAGGCTACCGCAGGTGCCGTAATCTCCGATACAAAAACGCACCAGAAGGGCATTATCGCCATGAGTTGCCTGCTGCCATCAGCGGTGGCCCTGGATCCAGAATTAATAGTCGGCTTGCCACCCCATATCACGGCGGCCACCGGAATGGATGCTCTCACCCACGGCATAGAAGCGTATATTGGAATATGGGAGCGGGGTACGCGGTTGGAGTACGCTGGCGCTGCGGTAAAACTAGTATTTGAGCATCTAGTAAGCGCCTTTCACGATGGCAGTAATCTGGAAGCCCGGGAGGGTCTGGCCATGGGTGCCTACTACGGAGGCATTGCCATCAACCAGGTTAACGTGGGGAACGTCCACGCCATTGCCCATCAATTAGGGGGGAAATACGGCATTCCCCACGGTCTGGCCAACGCCATGGTACTGCCAGACGTGCTCGATTTTTGCCGGGTGGAAGCACAGGAACGGCTGGCGGAGTTGGCGGTGCTGGTGGGCATAGGTGAACAGGGAGATGACATCGCGCAACTCACCCATCGCTTTATCCAGGCGGTACGAGATTTGAGGACCGAAGTGGGTATTCTCGAGTACTCAGAAAAAATCAAAGAAGAAGATTTTGATGATCTGTGTACCGCTGCGATAGCCGAGGGTGCAATGTACCCCGTGCCCCGGCTGCTGGATAAAGAGAGCACACTGACAATTTTGCGGAAATTAGTGGCGTAACTCCATGCCAGATGAGCACAGTGAAACACTCACCCACATTCTCCAGAGCGTGAAGCAGATTTGCGCCCGGTTTCCGGGTGAATACTGGCGCGAAAAAGACAATGAGCGAAGCTACCCAAGTGAGTTTGTACAGGCACTCAGCGATGCGGGCTTACTGGCGGGCCTGATCCCCGAGCAGTACGGTGGCAGTGGCTTATCCCTGGCCAGTGCCTCTGAAATTTTAAAAGCTATCCATGAAAATGGTTGTAATGCTGCGGCCTGTCACGCGCAAATGTACACCATGGGCACTTTGTTGCGGCACGGTAGTGAGCAGCAAAAATTAGACTATCTTCCCGGTATTGCGAGTGGCGAGTTGCGTTTGCAGGCCTTTGGCATCACAGAGCCTACCGCAGGCACCGACACCACCAGTATCACAACCAACGCTGTCTGCGACGGTGATAATTATATTATCAACGGCCAGAAAGTCTGGATATCCCGTGCTGAACACTCCGACCTGATGATTCTGTTGGCACGGACTACGCCGCGAGACCAGCTTAAGAAACGCTCCGATGGTCTTTCGGTTTTTATTGTTGAGATGAAGGAAGCATTGCAGCGGGGTATGACGATAAAGCCTGTCTCCACTATGATTAATCATGCGACCACGGAAATATTCTTTGACGATTTACGTATTCCTGCGAGTAGCCTGATCGGGGAGGAGGGCAGGGGTTTTAAATACATACTGTCAGGCATGAACGCAGAGCGTATCTTGATTGCCTCGGAATGTATCGGCGACGCACGCTGGTTTACCAAAACGGCGAGCAACTACGCCAATGACAGGCGGGTCTTCGGCCGGTCAATCGGCCAAAATCAGGGCGTTCAATTTCCTATCGCCCGCGCCTACGCCCAGGCTCAGGCCGCCGACTTAATGGTACAGAAAGCTGCCGGCATGTATGACGCGGGGCAACATTGTGGTGCAGAGGCGAATATGGCAAAAATGTTGGCATCGGAGGCCTCATGGGCAGCGGGCGAGGCCTGCATGCAAACACATGGTGGCTATGGTCTGGCCCAGGAGTATGATGTGGAGCGCAAGTGGCGGGAGACCAGGCTGTACCAGATTGCCCCGATTTCAACCAATCTGATTCTGGCCTATCTGGGTGAACACGTACTGGGCATGCCCCGTTCGTATTAGGCCGGGAATATGCCCAAAAAGGAAACGCAGTCCATGAATCAGTGGAGTGAAACTGTTGGGAAAGTGCGGCACCGTGTGGAGCGCGTTGCCGAAAAAGACCTGATGGGTTTAGCCTCACTGCTGGACTATTCCCTGACCGATGCTTCCGGTGAATTTTGCCTACCCTGGCCCGATGACGCAATGCCACCTTTTGCACATTGGCTGAACGGCAATGTCCATGCGCCGCAATCTGCACTTGGGGAAGATGGACATCCGGCGAAGGGCTCTTTCCTGCCGGATATGTCGTTTCCACGGCGCATGTGGGCCAGCAGCCGGGTTTCCCTGTTGCAGGACTATAGTGTCGGGCAGGCGCTGGACCACCGTGAATCAATCATAGCGGTAGAGGCCAAAAGCGGCCGCAGTGGCGAGATGATTTTTGTAGAGCTGCTACATGAGTACCTATTCGAAGGCTGTCTTATTTTGCGCGAGGAACAGGACATTGTTTATCGCGCGGCGGCAGGCGCCCCTACGCCCAGGGCGAAGCCCCTGGCTGAAGCCGAGATACTTGCAGGCCACGATTATGACTGGTTCGTGGTCGTTCATCCTGACCCGGTGTTACTCTTTCGCTATTCTGCCGTCACCTATAATGGGCATCGTATTCACTATGACCGGGATTACGTTACCCAAGTTGAACGCTACCCCGGCCTTGTTGTGCATGGGCCGCTAATCGCTACACTGTTAATTGATCTGTATCAGCGCAATAACCCCGAGGGGCAGGTGAGTGAGTTCGTATTTAAAAGCCTTGGTCCTCTGTTTGATCTTGACCCGTTTTACCTGCTGGGTAAGCAATGCGCCTCGGGTGCTAATTTATCAGCGGTAAACTGCGAGGGAGAAATAGCTATGCAGATGAAGTTATCAATCCAATAAGCGAGTTTTGAGTAGTTTATGAGTGAGTTTCCAATGAGAAGTCTTTTATTCGTACCCGGGAATAGACCGGAGCGTTTTGCAAAAGCCCGCGATAGCGGCGCGGACAGTTATTGCCTCGATCTGGAGGACGCGGTGCCAGCGGCAGAGAAAGAGGCCGCCCGCGACGCCGCGCTGGCACATATTGCAGACCGCAAGTTGGGTGGGCCGGCCTGTTGCTTGCGAATCAACAGCCTGGCCACAAAGCATGGTCTGGAAGACTTGCTAGTCCTGTCTGCCGCAGCATCGCACAACGTGCTACCAGACTGTGTTGTCCTGCCCATGGCATCATCATCGTTTGAATTGCGCCAGATAATACAAGTACTGAGTTGTCACCCCGATTTAAAAATACTACCGATGATAGAAACCCCCGAAGGCCTGGATAACATGCCGGCAATGTTGCTGGAGGGAAGGGGTCGTATAGCGGCCCTGGCTTTGGGGTGTGCTGATTATGCGGTGGCCATCGGCAGTGATATGAGCTGGGATGCCCTGTTGTATGCGCGCTGTAGCATGCTTAAAGCAGCCAGTGCTTACGCCGTGCCCTGTTTGGATGGGCCCTTCTTTGATATCCCTGGTTTGGCTGGACTGAAAGAAGAGTCCAGCAGAGTGGCAGGGCTGGGATATTCCGGTAAGCTGGCCATTCATCCCTCCCAGGTGAGTACCATCAACGAAGTTTTCGCACCCTCTCAAGAAAAGGTAGACTGGGCGAAAAAAGTTATCGCTGCGTTTGAACAAGCTGGCGGCGGCGTGGTGTCCTTTCGGGGCATGATGATAGATCAGCCGGTGATAGATCAGGCCAAACGAATTTTAGCAGGTGAGAGACTATGAAACCGACACCACACCATAGAGACCAATATTTCGATTACTCTCGGGCCATCATGACATTCCAGGATATGGATATTTATGGCCACCTGAATAATAGCCTGCACAACCAGTACTTCGACAATGCCATCAATCGTTACCTGTCACACATGGGTGGATTGTGCATGCATACCAGCCCAATTATTGGCCTGATTGTGAACTCAAGCTGCGACTACTTTATGGAAGTGAGTTGGCCCGAGAACGAATACCTGGATGTGGGTGTGCGGGTGAATAAACTGGGGCGCAGCTCAGTGCAATATGCGGGCGGTTTGTTTATTCCCGGCGAAGACCTGGCGCTGGCCCAGGGCACTATGACCCACGTGTGGGTAGACCGGGTGTCGCGGGAGGCGGTGGCTATTCCCGATGAAATTCGAGAGGCGATGGAAGAGATTTTCTATAGCGAACAGTAAAAAAACCAATGGGGTCAGACTTGCTTGGTTTTAGTCGAAAGTACATACATCCGGCTTCTGCTCATACCAGTCCACGCCGTTTTCATCGCGCGTACAGCGAATTCTGCGTCGTCCCATCAGGCAGTTTAGATGCGCCAGGGTTTCGCCTGTGGCCATCCCCAGTACACGGTCATCGATCTCGCGCTTGAACAACGCGGGGAAGCAGTCGACCGCTCGCTTGGATTCTGCCAAGTGATCAAACAGTTTATCCAGGTCGGTTTCGTGTGCTTCAATAACCTGGGTGAGCCGTATGTGCAGGCCGTAGAAGGGGGCTTCGTGGGCGGGCAAAACCAGTACATCATCCGGCAGCTTATCCCGAATGCGGCTGTTGGAGCGCAGCCATTCTTTCAGCGGGTCACCCTCTGGCTCGGTGGGAAAAACGCTGACATTGGGAGTGATTTTTGGCAGGACCTGGTCGCCGGAAATTAAAAGCTTGAGGGCGGGACAGTAAAGTGCAACGTGCTCGGGGGAGTGGCCTGCACCGACTACGATCTGCCAGTATCGATCGTTAACGCGAATGGTTTCGCCGTCTACCAGGCGTCGAAAGCTGTCGGGCAGTTGTGAAATGGCCTTCCCGAAATCACCAAACTTTTTCCGATACCTGTCCAGTTGTTCCTCGCTGTAACCTGCCGCGCGGTAAAAACGAATGGCGACATCGGGCGCCTCCCGGCCTGTATCACCCGCCATGGCCCGGCACATTAAAAACTCTTCCCGGGACATCCATAACTGGCAGGAAAAACGATTTGTTATCCAGCCAGCGAGCCCCACATGGTCTGGATGCAGGTGAGTGCAGATAACCCGCTGTACGGGTTTGCCCTGCATAAATTCGCTGAACACTTGCTCCCAGATCTCCCGGGCATTGGGCAGGTTCAGGCAGGTGTCTACAACCGTCCAGCCCTCATCATCTTCCAGCAACCAGATATTGATGTGGTCCAGGGAAATGGGCATGGGAATACGCAGCCAGTACACACCATCTGCAATTTTTTCGGGTACGCCTGGTGTGGGGTTGACCGTTCTGCCCCAGGGGTAGTTGAGGCCGCGATAGACCTCTGGATTATGGGTAAGCATGCCTCACAGTCTAACCCACTCCACGCTCGGAGTCTTCCCAGTACTGGGCCCGGACGGCCTTCTTGTCGGGCTTGCCCACGGCAGTCAGGGGTATTGCCTCGACAAAATCGATGGACTTGGGAGATTGCACTGAGCCCTTGGCTTCTTTTACCAGCAATTGCATGGCTGTCACCAAATCATCACTGGATTTAAATCCAGGCTTTAGCACCACCACCGCTTTAACGGCTTCACCCCACTGCGTATCGGGTACACCTACAACAGCCACCTGGCCAACGGCCTCGTGTGTAGCCAGAACATCCTCGACTTCCCGGGGGAATACGTTAAAACCCCCGGTAACGATCATGTCCTTGGTGCGATCGACGATGTAGAGAAAGCCCTCATCGTCCATCCGCCCCACGTCACCCGTGTGCATCCAGCCGCCAGAAAAAGCCTCCGCTGTTTGCTGTCGCCGCACGGGGAGTGTCCAGTAGAAAATACAGCATCACCGGTACCAGCATGGTGCAGGTAATCTTGTGCTGCTCAACTGCGTCGAAAAAGGAATCCGGGGTGAAACCCTGCATCACATAAAAGGCACCGCCCTTTTGTAACACGGGGACAAAGAAGGCGGCAGCGGCGTGGGATAATGGCGTTGCGATCAGCATGCGCAGGTCATCGGGAAATTCCCACTCTGCCATCTGTATTTGTGTCATATAGGCGATGGAGCGGTAAGTACTGAGTACGCCTTTGGGTTTTCCCGTGGTACCCCCGGGAAACATGATGGAGGACACATCATCAGGCTGCACGTCCGGGGCGACCAATGGCTGCGGAGAGAATGTGTTGGCCAGGGCCAGGTAGTTCTCTCCCACTTCAGTGGGGCCAAAGGCCAGCATGTGCTTTAAACCAGGAACTTTTTCCTTCAGGGCTGCCGCGTGTTGTTCAAACACGGAAGCGTCATACACCAGGGCATCGATTTCAGCTTCCTCCAAAACAAAGGCGTGGTCATCCAGTGAACCTAGCGGGTGCAGGGGGGTGCCGCTGCTAAGGCCATCTATCAACAGGTGAGGCATCAGGGTCGAGTGTCGGTCATTATAGGGCACCAGTAGTGTTAAAATGATCTATGATTGAACATAACAGCATATCCTTCCTTTGTGGGATGTGTATGCTGGGAGTATAAAAATAGAAACTCAGGCCCTATATATTGGTCAAAGGTGAGAACTATGAAAGTGGAAATACTGGCTGTTCTCTTTGGCATGCTATGGGCAAGTAATATCGCAGCGCAAGAGATTGCTACCGCTGAAAGTTTTTCCGAGCTCTTTACCAAGGGGCGGATCGATGGCCTGCTGCGTTACAGCGGCCAGCATCGCGACAGCAATCTTCACCTGTTGCAAGATAGTGCCACACCCGATATCTCCGATGAAAAAACCCAGCAGTATTCTTCACTGGGTGGTTACCTGGGTTTTGAAACTGCCCCCTGGATGAACATTTCTGCGGGGACAACGCTTTATACCTCCAACCCGGTGGGCAATAATTCGGACGACCGGCGGGGTCTGGGTGGTTTGTATGAAGGGGATGGTGGACAGGATTCCTACAATATACTGGGCGAGGCCTTTGTTAAAATCCAGAGCGGCGATCACCTGTTCAAGACCGGGCGACAGGAAATGAATGATTATCGCTTTGTCGCTTCCTCCAATATTCGTATGACCCCCATCACTCACCAGGGCACTATCTACGAAAATCGTTCTATAGAGGGCCTGCGACTTAATTTTGCCTTTATCAACAAGATGAAAGAGAGAAACGCGGAAAAATTTATCGGTATGGTCAGGGGCGCTCGGGTACAGACGGGTTGTGGTGAACTGGATGTGGCTGGCGAATGTATAGCAAGCGGAAACAAGAAGCTTATTCGTGGTGACTTTAATCCAGGCGATTACGACGACTCGGGAAGTTACCGGGGTGACAGTAAAAATATGCCTATGCTCGGGGCAGTTTATTCCAGTAACAAAACTATTTTTGAAGTTTGGGATTATTACGTCGAAGACCTTCTCAATATGCTTTATTTATATGGCCAGTACCGTTTTTCAGCGCCGGGAGCCAGGTACGCTGTTACGCTGGCAGCCCAGTATGGTAATCAGCAGGATGTCGGTGATCATGTGGGCGGAAAAATCGACACCTGGTTTTATGGGCTTAACTTCCAGATCAATGCACCGGGGCTCACTTTTTTTGCCAATTTTAATGAAGTTGCATACAACGAGGACTCTTATGACGGCGGAACGATATTTGTGCGCTGGGGTACGCCGCAAATGTTTAACTCCTTCCAGGTGCAGGATTCGGAACTTGCGGGAACCCAGTCATACGGTACCGGTCTGCAATATGATTTCGGACGCCAGGGGCTGCTCCCAGGGGCGGTCATGCGGGTACGTTTTGCACACTACGACATGCCCGACAGCCTGTCCCGGGCCGATGCCCGCCAGGACCGCTCCGAGGCAACCTTTGACCTTCGCTATTCGTTCACCCGGGGCTCGGGCTTTGGCATCTTTACCGAAATGGAAGGCCTGAGCCTACAGTTTCGTCTGGCTTACAATAAGTACGAAACGGACTATGATTTCGCTGCCTATCAGCAGATTCATGGTTATGAATTTGAAAGCGTAACTGATGATTTTATCGATGCGCGCATCTATCTGGACTATCACTTTTAGAAAATACCAGTCTGGGCGCGCCGGAATTTGCCGAGCTCAGTCCTAGCTAGGCAGGGCTCTTCCTGGTATTGACTGCAACAGTTGCCGCGTATATTCCTGCTGCGGATTTTCAAACAACTCCTTGCCAGTTCCCTGCTCCACAATTTCACCCTTGAACAGCACCACAATGCGGTCGGCGATGTGCTTCACTACCGCCAGGTCGTGGGATACAAACAGCATGGTCAGGCCGTACTCTTTACCCAGATCCAACATCAGATCCAGAATTTGCGCTTGTATGGTTACATCTAGCGCGGATACAGGCTCGTCTGCCACAATAAACTCGGGCCGTGTTGCCAGGGCTCTGCCGATGGCAATGCGCTGGCGTTGACCGCCGGAAAATTCGTGGGGGTATTTGCGTACAAAATTGCGGGCCAGCCCCACGTTATCCATCAACTTGAGTACGCCTTGTTCTACGGTTTTCTTGTTTTCTATGCGGTGTAATAACAGGGGCTCTGCCAGCGTGTCATACACCGACATGCGCGGGTTCAGCGAGGCATAGGGGTCCTGAAAAATCATTTGCATGCGCCGACGCATGTTTTTCAACTCGCCGCCGTGCAGCGCAGTAACATCCACGCCGTCAAACTCAACGGTGCCGGATGTGATGGGTACCAGCCTCAGTATGGAGCGTCCCAGGGTTGATTTGCCGCTACCGGATTCTCCCACCAGACCCAGTATCTCGCCCTTTTGAATATCCAGCGTGACGTCGTTAACTGCCTTGACGGGTTCCTTGTGCTTGCCCTGACCAAACCAGGTGTTCAAATTGCTGATGGAAATCAGTGGGGCGCGTTGCCCACTCGAAACTTCCTTGGTGCCGGAGGGAATGGCCGCGAGTAGCTTGCGGGTATAGGGGTGTTGTGCATTCTCGAAAATTCCCTTGCGATCACTGTGCTCAACCACCTTGCCTTTTTGCATCACAATAATCTGGTCTGCGATATCAGCCACCACCGCAAGGTCGTGGCTGATGAATATCACGCCGATATCCCGCTTCTTTTGCAATTCGGCCATCAGCTGCAATATTTGCGCCTGAATGGTCACGTCCAGCGCGGTGGTAGGTTCGTCAGCAATTAACAGCTTGGGCTCATTAATCAGCGCCATGGCAATCATTACCCGCTGGCGCATACCGCCGGAGAACTCGTGGGGGTAGTTGTCGATGGTGGATTGCGGGTCGCGCATGCCCACTTCTTCCAGCAGTTCGATAGCGCGTGCCCTGGCTTCTTTTTTGGCGATGCCCTTGTGATAGATAATGGGCTCCATCAACTGGTCGCCTATCGTCATGTAGGGGTTGAGGCAGGTCATAGGGTCCTGGAATATCATGGTGATGTCCCGGCCCCGTATTTT
>JAUVBI010000092.1 GCA_030591305.1 Pseudomonadota bacterium | reverse complement strand
ACAAGTCGACTCGTTGATTACCATTCCCAACGAAAAACTGCTAGAGGTTTTGGGAAAAAATACCAGTTTATTGGATGCCTTTAAAGAGGCGAATGATGTACTGTTGGGCGCAGTTCAGGGTATCGCAGACCTGATTATTCGTCCGGGCATGATAAATGTTGATTTCGCGGATGTCAGGACAGTGATGTCCGAGATGGGAATGGCGATGATGGGCACCGGGAGTGCCACCGGCGAGGGTCGTGCTCGTGAAGCGGCTGAAAGAGCGATAAACAGCCCCTTGTTGGATGATATCGATTTGCGGGGTGCTCGCGGTATTCTGGTTAATATTACCGCTGGGATTGATTTGTCGCTGGGTGAGTTTTCAGACGTTGGTGATGCGATAGAAGAATTTGCCTCTGAGGATGCGACGGTAGTGGTTGGGACTGTTATAGATCCGAATATGACCGATGAGCTCAAGGTCACTGTTGTGGCTACTGGCCTGGGCAGCGAAATTGCGCGGGCACCGCTGCAGGTGGTTGAAACCACGCAAGTTGTAGAGCGTGAAATTGACGAGGTGCCAGATTACAAAGATCTGGATAAGCCGGCGATCAGGCGCAAACGAGCCCTATCAGGTGGCCGCGTACAAGCAGCTGCGGCAGCGCCAGAAGGTGCAGGCGAGGAGTATTTCGATATTCCCGCCTTCCTGCGTCGCCAGGCGGATTAGGGCGGGGTAGCTGAGTATGGTGTAATGCCCGCTCACTGGAACGGCTCAAAAGGCTATGGTTTAGAGGCTTTTAGAGGAGATGGTTTAAAGAATATGATTCGACAGCGCACACTACGCAATGCGATTAAAGCAACTGGAATTGGCTTGCACACGGGTAAAAAGGTCTACTTGACCCTCAACCCGGCGCCGGTTGACACCGGCATTGTTTTTCGCCGGGTAGATATCAGTCCCGTGGTAGAAATACCGGCGCGGGCAGAAAACGTTGGAGATACCACTCTTTCGACCAGTATCGTTGCAGAAAATGAGCGCGTTTCTACGGTTGAGCACCTGCTATCTGCCATGGCTGGCCTGGGAATTGACAACGCTTTTGTCGATGTCAGTGCACCGGAAGTGCCTATCATGGACGGCAGTGCGGGACCCTTTGTGTTCCTCATCCAGTCAGCTGGGATAGAGGAGCAAAATGCGGCCAAAAAGTTTATTCGTATCAAGCGCCAGGTCACGGTGGAAGATGGCGACAAAATAGCCAGTTTTCTCCCCTTTGATGGCTTCAAAGTCTCATTTACCATCGATTTTGACCACCCCGTGTTTCACGATCGCACTGCCCACGCCGAAGTAGACTTTTCCAGTACGTCCTTTGTAAAAGAGGTCAGCCGGGCACGAACCTTTGGCTTTATGCACGAAATTGAATATCTGCGCTCCAAGGGTCTGGCCCAGGGTGGTAGCGTGGATAATGCCATTGTGGTTGATGAATACCGTATTCTCAACCAGGATGGCCTTCGCTATGACGACGAGTTTGTTAAACACAAGATTCTGGACGCTATCGGCGACCTGTATTTGCTCGGTCATAGCCTGATCGGTGAATTTAGAGCCTACAAGTCTGGCCATGCACTCAACAACGCCTCCTTGCGCGCCCTGATCGCGCAACCCGATGCCTGGGAAATGGTGACATTCGAGGATGAGGCTACCGCCCCGATCTCCTATGTGACTAACCCGATTCCCGTCTCCTGAGCGTTTTCCAGCGTACTTGGGCATTGGGCCAAGTAGTAATTTAAGTGCATTTATGGCATAGTCCGCAGTCTTTCTGCCAAATTAAGCTCGAATGAAAATCATTCTCATTAATCGCAGGCACGGCGGTTCCCGTTCTATCGAATTGAGGCGCTGGTCTCGTGCCCTTCTCTCCCTCTGCTGCCTGGGATTACCGGTGGGTATGGTCGCGGTTGGTTACCTGGCCGGAGAGAATAGTGAGCCCCGTTCCATCAGGGGAGCATCCCTGGATAGCATGCAGGACGAAGTCGATCGCCAGACCCGTGAGCTGGAGCGTTTGCGCTCTCAGGCAGAACGTAAATTACAGGTATTGACGCTTAATCTGGCGGGCCTGCAGGCGCGGATGACGCGGCTGGATGCACTGGGTGAACACCTGACGGTGATGGCGGACCTGGAAGGGGGCGAGTTTGATTTCAGCCAGCCACCTGCTGTCGGCGGTCCCATGGCATCGGAGTTTAGCGTCAGCTACAGTTCACTGGATATTGATAATCAACTGAACAGCTTCGAAGCCCAGTTGACCGACCGGGAGCAACAGCTGGAGATACTGGGCTCTTTACTCACCCACCGCAAGTTGGACGAGCAGACCTGGTTGTCCGGACGTCCGGCGGAGAAAGGTTGGGTCTCCTCCCATTTTGGGCAGCGTACAGACCCGTTTTCCGGCAAGCTGGCTATGCACGACGGCATTGATTTTGCCGGCAGGGAAGGCACCAATATTATTGCCGTAGCTGGCGGTATTGTGACATGGACGGGTACGCGGTCAGGTTACGGTGAGATGATTGAACTGTCCCACGGTGACGGCTTTGTCACACGATATGCTCACAACAAAGAAAACCTCGTCAAGCCGGGTGACTTTGTTAAAAAGGGCCAGGCCATCGCCTTGATGGGTTCCAGTGGCCGTTCCACCGGCGCGCATGTGCACTACGAGGTTTACAAGCATGGCAGGCCTGTCGATCCAGCTAGCTATATCCAGCGTACCCGCCGCTGAACCCACTCCCCCTGAACATCTCAATACAGCCCCGTGGTACCGCCATGGCGGCGACCTATTTACTTGTTAGATAACAAAGAATCCTCATGATAACGAATGTTTTGAAGAAAGTTTTTGGCACCCGTAATGATCGGGAATTGAAACGCCTAGGTGCAGTGGTTAAGAAGGTCAACGCCCTTGCCGAAGAGATGAAAGCGCTGGATGATGAGCAGCTGGCGGCCAGGACAGGCGAGTTTAAACAACGTCTGGCCGATGGCGCCACCCTGGCTCAAATAATACCCGAAGCGTTTGCCGTGGCCCGGGAAGCCAGTGACCGGGTGATGAATATGCGTCACTTCGATGTGCAGCTGATCGGTGGTATGGCACTGCATGAAGGTAAGATTGCCGAGATGCGTACCGGCGAGGGCAAGACACTGGTTGCGACCCTGCCCGCTTATCTCAATGCGCTGGCGGGCAACAGCGTGCACCTCATTACTGTAAATGATTATTTGGCCAGCCGGGATGCCAATTGGATGGGTCCCCTGTACCGCTTTTTAGGGCTCACCGTGGGTGTTGTCAAGTCTGGGCAAACCCCAGAGCAGAAGAAAGCAGCCTACCAATGTGACATTATTTACGGTACGAATAATGAGTTCGGCTTTGACTATTTGCGCGATAACATGGCCTTTACACTGGAGGACAAGCAGCAGAGTCGGTTGAATTTTGCCATCGTCGATGAGGTCGATTCCATCCTGATTGACGAGGCGAGAACCCCGCTGATTATTTCTGGTTCATCCGAGGACAGCTCGGAATTGTACCGGCGCATTAACAAATTAATTCCCGGCCTGAAGCCCGATTCTGAGGATGCTCCCGGACACTTCAGCGTGGATGAAAAGCAGCGTCAGGTTGAATTGACCGAGGAAGGGCACGAGCATATTGAGGATTTGCTCATCCGTGAAAAGCTGCTGGATGAGGGTGATAGCCTCTACGCGGCCACCAACCTGAACCTGCTGCACCACGTCTATTCCGGGCTGAGAGCACGGCTGTTGTTCAATCGCGATGTGGAATATATCGTGCAGGATGGCCAGGTTGTCCTTATTGATGAGCATACCGGCCGTACCATGCCGGGTCGCCGTTTGTCGGAGGGTTTGCACCAGGCCATAGAGGCCAAAGAGGGTGTAAATATACAAAACGAAAGCCAGACCCTGGCTTCTACCACCTTCCAAAATTATTTCCGTTTGTATGACACCTTATCCGGCATGACGGGAACGGCGGACACCGAGGCCTTCGAGTTTCGCCAAATCTATGGTTTGGAGGTACTGGTAATACCCACTAACCAGAAGCAGATGAGAGATGACATGAATGACCTGGTGTATCTCAGCCGGGATGAAAAATTCGACGCTATTGTTTCCGATGTGAAGGATTGCATGTCCAATGGTGCGCCTGTATTGGTGGGTACCGCGTCGGTGGAGACATCGGAGGAGTTATCCTCGCTTTTTCGTAAAAGTAAAATTGAGCACAAGGTACTCAACGCCAAATACCACGAACAGGAAGCAGAAATTATTGCCCAGGCCGGTCGCCCCGGCGTGGTAACTATTGCCACCAACATGGCGGGTCGGGGTACGGATATTGTTCTCGGTGGTAATCTCGAAGTGGAGCTTGCCGCCATTGGTGAGGAGAGTGAGTCCGCTCGGGAAGAGGCGCGTACGCAGTGGCAGATGCGCCACGATCAGGTGATTGAATCCGGTGGTTTACATATCCTGGGTACCGAGCGCCATGAGTCCCGCAGAATTGATAATCAGCTTCGCGGCAGGGCGGGCCGGCAGGGTGACCCGGGTGTTTCACGTTTTTACCTCTCGCTGGAAGATAGCCTGATGCGTATTTTTGCCTCGGACCGGGTAAAAAACTTTATGCAGGCCCTGGGCATGGAAAAGGGTGAGGCCATAGAACATCGCATGGTCACCAATGCCATTGAAAAAGCGCAGCGCAAGGTAGAGGGGCGTAACTTCGACATTCGCAAGCAGCTACTGGAATACGATGACGTGGCCAACGACCAGCGCCAGATTATTTACCGCCAGCGCAACGATCTGCTCACTGTGGATGACATCTCCGAGTCAATTTCAGCCATCAGGACCGATGTTGTAGGCGACGCCATCAGCAGCTATATACCGCCCATGAGCGTGGAGGAACAGTGGAATATTCCCGGCCTGGAAAAGCAGCTGGAAGCTGAGTTTTCCATCACACTGCCTCTGGAAAACTGGCTGGAAGAAGATGACAGCCTCTATGAAGAGGCGTTGCGAGATAAAATTTGTGGAGAAATCCAGGCGGCCTACGACAGCAAGAGTGAGCAGGTCGGCCCCGACATGCGCAAGATTGAGAAGCAAATTATGCTGCAGGTTCTGGATACCCTGTGGAAGGAACATCTGGCGTCCATGGATCAACTGCGCCAGGGTATTCATCTGCGCGCCTATGCCCAGAAGAACCCCAAGCAGGAGTACAAGCGCGAGTCCTTCGAGTTGTTTGAGCAGATGCTGTCTAGTTTGAAGTACGAGGTGGTAAAGTTTCTCAGCCACGTGCAAATTCAGCATCGGGATGAATCGGAGCTGATTGAGCAGAGCAGGCGCGAAGCTGCCGAGCGTGAAAAGATGGCGTTTCAGCACCTGGCAGCCTCCGGTATGGCTGCGGAGGCGACGGCACCGGGCGCTGCAGAGCAGCCCGCTGATGCTGTCCCCCAAACCTTCCAGCGGCAAGAGCGGAAAGTGGGCCGCAACGAGCCCTGCCCCTGTGGCAGTGGCAAGAAATACAAGCAGTGCCACGGCGTATTATGATTCTCTGCACCGCTTACCTTTACTGGGGTGCGGCGTGGCAGTAGGAGAGGGCGAACTTCCCACGCTACACCCGGTTCCCGGTATTCGCCTGGGTACGGTGTCTGGCGGGATAAAAACCCCCGGACGAAAAGACCTGGTGTTAATTGAAGCGGCGCGGGGCAGTAACTGTGCTGCCGTGTTTACCCAGAATGCGTTTTGCGCAGCGCCGGTAATCGTGGCAAAAGAGCACCTGCGTGAATGTCATGCCGGTGTGCGCTACCTGCTGGTAAACACCGGGAATGCTAACGCGGGAACCGGTGAGGAAGGCATTGAAGCCGCTCGTTTATGTACCCGTGCAGTTGCACAGTTGACCGAAGTGAAGAGTAGTACCGTACTACCTTTTTCCACCGGAGTGATTGGTGAACCCCTGCCTTTGGAAAAAATTATTGCGGCACTTCCGTCGGCCTATGAAGCTTTGGATAACGAAGGCTGGGTCGATGCGGCTTCCGCGATACTGACCACAGATACCCGCCCCAAGGGTGCCTCAGTTCCGTTTAGCTTTGCCGGGAGGGATTATGTAGTAACCGGTATTGCCAAAGGTGCCGGTATGATCCGGCCCAATATGGCCACCATGCTGGCCTACCTGGCGACCGATATGGCTGTGGAGCAATCGGTTTTGCAGCGTGTTCTCTCCCGTGCGGTGGAGGCATCCTTCAATCGTATAACCATCGATGGTGATACCTCTACTAACGATGCCTGTGTATTACTCGCCACAGGGCTGGCGGGCAATGAGGTGCTGGAAGAGTGTGACTCTGGTCTGGGTCTCGCTCTGGCCGAGGCGGTGGAGGCAGTGTGCCTCGAGCTGGCTCAGGGCCTGATTAAAGACGGTGAGGGCGCCAGTAAATTTGTCACCGTCCAGGTTAACGGCGGCCGCAATGAGCAGGAGTGCCTGGATGTGGCCTTTACCATCGCCCATTCGCCGCTGGTCAAAACTGCCCTGTTCGCCAGTGATCCGAACTGGGGGCGTTTGTTGGCTGCGATTGGGCGAGCCGGCTTGGAAGACTTGGCCGTGGATCGGGTTGGCGTATACCTCAATGACGTACTTATCGCTGAGCGCGGTTGTCGTGCTGCGAGTTATACCGAAGAACAGGGTGTCGCTGCCATGGCACCGGAGGAAATCGTGATACGCATTGAGCTGAACCGGGGACAGAGTGAAGTGGCGGTGTGGACCAGTGACTTTTCTTACGACTATGTGCGCATCAATGCGGAATATCGTACCTGAATGGACGCAGTACATGTCGCTGTCGGCGTAATTCTCAATGATGCCCGGCAAATTCTTATTTCCAAACGTGCCGTCGATTCACACCAGGGTGGGCTGTGGGAATTTCCCGGTGGAAAAGTGGAGCCCGGGGAAGCCCTGCAGCAGGGGCTGTTTCGTGAACTGAAAGAAGAGCTGGGAATTAAAGTCTTAAAAACGTCCCCTCTGCTACAGGTTCACCATGACTATGGCGATAAGTGCGTGTTACTGGATGTATACGTGGTGTGGGCGTTTACCGGGGAGGCCAGGGGCTTAGAGGGGCAGGCGCTGGAGTGGGTGGTGGTGGAAGACTTGGTGAACTTCCAGTTTCCAGCGGCCAATGAGCCTATTATTGAAGCGGCTAATTACCTGCTGGGGCAGCGCTCTTAAGCAGTAATTTTTCATGTAGCTGGGCGACTTTCTGTTCCAGGTCTGCCGGGCTCTTTGAATTATCGATGACGAAATCGGCCAGTGCCAAGCGCTCACTGCGGTCCATCTGGGCGGCGATAATTCTCCGTACCTGGGCTTCGTTATTGTTATCGCGCGCAACGGTTCTCTCTATCTGAGTGCCCTCCGGCACGTCCACGACAACGATATAGTCGGCCAGTTTTCTTTGCTGTGTCTCGAGTAGAAGCGGTGAGCTCAGTACTGTGTAGGGTGAGTTTGATACGTGCAGTTGAGCAAGAATTTCCTCGCCAATGAGCGGGTGAGTTACTTGTTCCAGCCACCGGCGTGCGCTGTCGTCCGAAAATATCCGCTTGCGCAACTCCGCCCTGTCCAGCGTACCATCTGCTAACAGAATCTCCTCGCCAAAATGTTGGGCAATAGCCTGCAGAGCGGGCTTTCCCTGTTCTACGATGACGCGTGCTGCGACGTCGGCGTCGACGATAGTGACACCCTGTTTTCCCAACAGGGTGGTGACCGCTGATTTACCACTTCCTATGCCGCCGGTGATGCCGACAATGAAGGTCATGTGGCCAGCCCGGTGGCACCCAGATAGTAGGCTATCAGATGGTCCCCCCACATCAGGGTAATCCATCCGGCCATGGCCAGATAGGGGCCAAAGGGAATGGGGATATCCTTGCCCCTGCGGGTGGCAATCATGAGGGCAATGCCACATACGGCCCCCACCAGGGACGACAGCAATATAAGCATGGGAATGCTTTGCCAGCCCAGCCATGCACCCATGGCCGCCAGCAGCTTAAAGTCGCCGTAGCCCATTCCCTCTTTGCCTGTGGCCAGTTTGAAAAGCCAGTAGACACTCCATAGTGAAAGGTAGCCCAACATTGCGCCGAGTATTGAATCTTGCAGGCTAATGGTGGTGCCGGCCAAGCTGAAAGCGATGCCCAACCACATCAGGGGAAGGGTGATGTCGTCTGGCAGTAATTGATGGTCTATGTCGATCATAGTGAGTGCCACTAGCGACCAGGTAAAAATCATCGCACCCAGCAGCGCCAGTGATGCGTCATACTGTGAGAACAATGCCACTGTCAAAAGTGCCGTGGCAAATTCAATCAGAGGGTAGCGTATGGAAATTGGCGCACTACAGTTGCCGCATTTTCCGCCCAGCAGCAGATAGCTGAGAATCGGGATGTTCTGCCAGGGCTTGATAGCTGCCTTGCAGTGGGGGCAATGTGAGTTGGGTGCAGACAGACTCAGTGGAGCGTCGCTGAGTGTCTCCTGTTCAACTTCCAGTAACTCGCAGCAGTCTTTTCGCCACCTCGACTCCATCATTAATGGCAGGCGGTAAATAACCACATTGAGGAAGCTGCCCACGACCAGGCCAAGAGACACCAGGCAGGTCAGTAACAGCCAGTCGTGTTGATTGAGGGTTTCAAGCACCAGGATTAACCACAGATTAGTGTCAGCGCTGAAATGTAAACTCTGATAGCGATGCTCATGATGGTTAGATGACTGAACCCAGCATAAAGATGGGGAGATACATCGCAATCATCAAGCCGCCAACCAGGACACCCAGCACGGACATGATAATTGGCTCCATCAGCGAGCTCAGGCTATCAACTGCATTATCGACCGCGTCTTCGTAGTGGTTTGCGACCTTGTCCAGCATATCGTCCAGGGCGCCAGATTCCTCACCGATGGAGACCATCTGCAGCAGCATATTGGGGAATAGCCCAGTGGACTTGATGGAGTTGTATAAGGTCGTACCCGTGGTGACATCGTCGCGAATCTGGCGAATAGCTTTGGCGTAGACCGAGTTGCCCGCGGCACCGGCTGTAGATTCCAGCGCTTCCACCAGCGGTACACCGGCGGCAAAGGTCGTCGCCAGGGTTCGCGAGAAACGGGCGATGACCGAGTTAAAAACGATATCGCCTACGACGGGCATCTTCAAAGCCAGTTTATCCAGGGCCTCTGCAAACGCTACGGACCGCAGCTTGGCCTCCTTAAATAGAAATACACCTGCAATGATAGCGATTACGATGATGTACCACCATTCTTGAGTGAAGTCGGAGATTTTCAGAACAAATAGGGTAAACGAGGGTAGATCTGAACCAAAACTCCGGAAGGTCTCGGCGAACTGGGGAACCACCTTTATCAGCAAAATACCGGTTACGACAAGTGCCACGACTACCACCGCAATGGGGTAGGTCATGGCCTTTTTAATTTTGGCTTTGAGTTGCTCTGTTTTTTCCTTGTAGGTAGCGACACGGTCGAGCATCACTTCCAGCGTACCGGAGGTTTCACCCGAAGACACCAGGCTGCAGTACAGTTCGTCAAATTGCCGGGGGTGTTTTGCAAGAGAATCTGCGAGTCCATTACCGGATGCGACATCATTTTTAAGGGTTTCAACCAAGTCGCGCATTCTCTGGTTGTCCAGACCCTCACCCACGATATCGAAGCTTTGAACCAATGGCACGCCCGCTTTCATCATGGTGGCCAACTGCCGGGTGAAAATGGAGATGTCTGCTGGTTTTATCGCCTTGCCGCTACCGCCAAATAGGGGCCTGGCCTTTTTGCGCACGGACTTGGGCTTGATACCCTGGCGGCGCAATTGTGCCTTGGCCATGGATGTCGTGGTGGCATGTATCTCACCCTTGCTGGAGCGCCCCGTCTTGTCGGTGCCGCTCCAGGTAAATATCGCTGTGCTACTTGCCATAATATTGTCCGCCCCTATCTCTCTAGTACTGTACGATGTATTGTTTTAGTAATAGTTATCAGACTAGTCTGTAGTAATCCGGTTTATTTCTTCTAGCGTGGTTACACCTTGTGCGACTTTTTCCAGCGCGGACGTTCTGAGGCTTCCAAAACCCTCCTCCCTTGCCGCAGCACCTATTTCAAGCGAGTTGCCTTCGGCCATGATAATAGCGGAGATTTTCGGTGTTATGCGTACTACTTCATAGACACCTACGCGACCCTTGTAGCCATTGCGGCATAAGTCACAGCCCACCGCATGCATAACGGTTGCACCTTCTAATTGTTCTTCGGTAAAGCCTTCCTGCAACAAGGTTTCCTGCGGTATGTCTGCGGGAATAGCGCACTCCTTACACAGGCGTCGCGCCAGACGCTGAGCGATAATCAGGCTCACCGAGGTTGCCAGGTTGAAAGCCGGCACACCCATATTGAGCATACGTGTGACCGTTTCGGCGGCGCTGTTGGTGTGCAGTGTTGATAAGACCAGGTGACCAGTCTGGGCGGCCTTAATTGCAATCTCGGCTGTTTCGAGGTCGCGAATCTCGCCCACCATGATGACGTCGGGATCCTGGCGTAAAAACGAGCGCAGCGCCTGGGCAAAATCGAGCCCCACCTTGGTGTTGATGTGGACCTGGTTGATGCCCTCCAGATTTATTTCCACGGGATCTTCTGCGGTGGAGATGTTCAGTTCGGGTTCATTGAGAATATTGAGTCCGGTGTACAGCGAAACCGTTTTACCGGAGCCGGTGGGCCCGGTGACCAGTATCATTCCCTGTGGTTGGTTAAGGGCCTTTAAATACATCTCCTTTTGTT
>JAUVBI010000078.1 GCA_030591305.1 Pseudomonadota bacterium | reverse complement strand
TGACCTATGGCATCGCAGTGACAAATACTTCCCAGGTAGATACCGTTACCATTAACACGCTTTCCGACGATATCTACGGTGACATTGCCCTGGTTGCGGGAGACATCACGGCTACCAACTGTGGTGTGTCCCAAACTCTGGCACCCAGTGAAAACTATCAGTGCCAATTCCAGGCAATTGTGACCGGCGCGGTGGGCAGCACCGTAACAGACGTAGTTATCGCCGTTGGTGTGGACAACCTGTTCAACCCGGTAAGCAACTCAGACACTGCCGATGTTTTAATTGTTCTCGACGCAAGTCCCGGGCAGCCATTGGAAGTTACCAAAGTTGCCGTTCCAGCTACAATAGCCGAGCCCGGCGGCACCATAAGCTACCTGGTACTGGTCGAAAACCATTCCACCGGCAACTTGCGAATCACCAGCTTGCTGGATGATATATATGATCTGCAGGGCAACGATGGCAGCAAGCAGCCTATCGACGGCCAGGTCAATTGTATCCCCGGCTTCATCCTGGCACCCGGTGCCAGCCAACTGTGCCTGTTCCGCGCGCCTGTGAGCGGCACCGCCGGTGACACAGTAACCGATATTGTCACTGCCAGGGCTTGCGCCGGGTCGACCTGTACCGGAGGATTAATTGTCGACTCAGACGATGCCACGGTGAGTATCACAGCGGGTGCATCTGCCATTGTCGTTAATAAAACAGCCTCGCCAACTACCGTAACCGCCCCCGGTGGTGCAGTGACCTTTACGGTTGAAATCATTAACAGCTCTGCAACTGCAGCGGTGACAATCAATCAACAAGTCGATTCTATCTTTGGCGACATCACGACAACGGCGGGAAATATTGACTCCACCACCTGCACCACGCCGCAGGTTCTTCCTGCAGCGGGGGGTAGCTACCAATGTGACTTTACCGCGCAGGTAACTGGTGCAGCGGGCGAGCAAGAAATCAATCTCGTTGTCGCCACTGGCCAGGATGATGCCAGCAATCCAGTATCGAATTCGGGCGTAGCTGTGGTCGAAATCCTCGGTATTCCAGCTGCGGTTGATATCACCAAAACTGCCAACCCCAGGCTGGTACCTACTCCAGGCGGCATGGTGACATTCACGGTCAGCGTACAGAACACGTCCGCTACCGAAAACCTGAGTGTTAACTCCCTGGTGGATGATGTATTTGGTGACCTCAACGGTCAGGGCAGTTGCCAACTACCCCAGGTGTTGGCGGCGGGACAAATCTACAGTTGTGACTTTACAGGCAACGTGGCCGGCGCAGTCGCGGGATTACACGTGGATACTATAAGCCTGTCGGCTACCGATGAAAGTGGGGACACTTTGACAGGCCAGGACAGTGCCTACGTACTCATCTTCGTACAGGACGTAGCGGACGCCCTGGGAATACCGGTGAGTTCTGTCTGGTGGTTGCTGTTGACCAGCTTGTTACTGTCAGTATTGGGTGTGCGCACTCTGCAGCGCCGGACTGGACACGTGGGATAAACCTGCGGAAAAATAGCCCTTTAAACCCTGCCATTCGCCCCAAGATAATAAGGAATGGCCGCAGAAAACCCTCTACGCAACAGCATTGCTATTGCCACTTGCTTTATCGCCCTGATCTGGGCGGTGAAGTTCTACGAGCTTATTTTTGCTGTTGATCTCTATAATCTGGGTATCTATCCGCGTTCGGAAATCGGACTGCTGGGGATTATAACAGCGCCTCTTATCCACGGCTCCTGGCAGCACTTGATGGGCAATACCTTACCCACGCTATTACTGGGAAGCATGCTGGTCTATGGCTACCCAAAATCCCGCTACTGGGCGTTGGCTGGCATCTGGTTTTTATCCGGCCTTGGCGTGTGGCTGTTCGCCCGCAACAGCTATCACTTTGGCGCCAGTGGCATCACTCACGGCATGTTCTTCTATTTGTTTATCGGCGGTATTCTGCGGCGCGACAAACGCTCAGCCGCCATTTTGATGATAGCTTTTTACATGTACGGCGGAATGTTACTGACCATTTTCCCGGGCGATCCCGGTGTGTCCTTTGAATCTCACTTATTTGGAGCACTGGCGGGCGCATTCTGTGCCTACATGTTTCGCAACTGGGATCCCAAGCCCAGACGCAAGCGCTATTCATGGCAGCGCAGTGCAGGTGACAATGAAGCGGCGGAGGAAGAGGACCCCATCATTGGGGATCAATGGAAGGCTGGGGAAGATTCAAGAGGCCCGAATTAACTTAGCTCCCCCTCACTTCAGCTCTGCAATAACTCAATAACCAACCCATCCGGAGACTGGATATAGGCATACTGATTATTCACGGGTGCCTGTAAAATAGAGACACCCACCTGCTTCATCTTCTTACAGTAGGCCTCGAGATCGTCCACGCTAAAGGCGATATGAGCGAAACGACTGCCATCAGTAATTGCACGCTTATCGTGGTAACAGGCCAGTTCCAGCATGGCCGTAGCGTTATCACCGGATAAATCATCCGGCGCCGCCAGGTAGAGCAACGTGAGTTCAGCCAACTCAATGACATTCCTGTTTATTTCAACCAGACCCATCTTTTCGCAGAAAAATTCCAGAGTTTCATCAATATCACGAATTTGGATATGGCTGTGATGCAGGTGCAGGCTCATATTATTATCATTCTGGCCTTTCGGTGACGGTAACGGAACTATATTAACGCGACATATTGCCAGCCGCAACGCGTTTCCAATTCTGGAAGACACCCTGGAATAGGAGTAAAATATCTCTCAATATTCAGTTTGTAAGGTATTCACTATGATCAAGAGCTTCTATTTCAGTGCCGCCATCGTCTTGTTTCCAATAATGCTGGTAGGCTGCAGTGGCGGAGGCAGTGGTGGCAACGACGGTCCGACTGAAACCACGGGAACACTCAGCCTCGACGTGTCCGATGCCGCCGTTGATAACGCGGAACGCGTTCTGGTGCAATTCACCGGCGTAACTGTCAATCCGGCTGATGGCAACGCCATCGACATACCACTGACGGGAGAGAGCCAAACCTGCCTGGAACTTCTCGCTGGAACGGCCCCTTCAGCAACCGCTGACGGCGCACCCACCATTCGCTGTATAGACCTCCTTGAGCTGGAGGGAACAAAAAGTGCTTCCTTGTTAAGCGGCGTAGTTCTGGATGCGGGAAACTACACCTGGCTGCGCCTGGCCGCCGATGCCGAGCGCGGAGTTGACGATTCCCTTTTTGTGCCGAACGATGGCACTGTGGGGGTATCACTCTATATTCCAAGCGGCAGCCAGTCCGGGCTAAAACTCAACAGTGGGTTTACCATTCTGGCGGGCGGCAGTCACAAGTTCGTCATCGACTTCGATTTACGCAAGTCCGTTAACGACCCGAAAGGTTTTCCGGACTACCGCCTCAAACCCTCCCTGCGCCTGATTGATCTATCGGAAAGTGGCAACATAGTGGGCTCCGTGGACGCTTCCTTGCTCAATGCAGATCACTGTACCGGCGACGTCAATACCGGCGCCGGTTTTGCCGTTTATGTCTACGAAGGCGCAGACGCAATCATCAGTGACGAGGGTTCTGAAGAAAATGCACCGCTGACCAGCGCAGCGGTGCGCTTTAACGACGACAGCGGCCTGTGGGATTACACCGTTGGTTTTGTGGCGCCCGGCATGTACACCGTGGCCTTCACTTGCCAGGCAGCGGATGATTCCCCCGAGAATGGTGATGATGCTATTGTCTTTGTTGAGAGTGCGGACAGCCCCACTGAGGTAGTTGCCGACGAGGACAGTGTCGTTGACTTTATTCTCACAGGTTCCTAGACTTAATACATAGAAAGGTAAGTAGCTGAAGCGAACAGCACAAACCCCGGCGCCCTGGCCAATGCGAGAGCACTCGCCTTGCCTATGCCCCGACTGGCGCCGGTTACCAGCGCAACTTTAGATTCCATAACATCATTTCTCTTACCGTTTTCATTCAACTTAACCGCCGCACATAGGGCAGTAAAGTTCGCCAATTAATTACAACCAAGCCTGCAAACACAAGTCCCGCACCCAAAAGGCGTTGCGTACCAAACTCCTCGCCCATAAACAACCAGCCCGAAAAAACACCAAAAATGGGAACCAGCAGCCCAAAGGGGGCCACTTGTTTCGCCTCATAGGTTTTAATCAGGAAACCCCAGATGGTGTAGCCTGCCAGGGTCGACGCCAGAACAATATAGGCCAAAGCCACAAAGCTGGCCGAAGAAACGCCCTGTATAGCGGTGGAAATCTGCTCTGGCCCCTCAAAGAACCAGGACAAAATGAACAGCGGCACAGGGGGAAAGAGACTGGCATAGACAATAAGTGCCAACATATCAACATTGCCAACGCGCTTGAGCAGTATATTTCCCGTCGCCCAGAAAAAGGAAGCCAGTATGATAACCAGCATGCCTGCCACACTGGCATCGCTCATGGTCAAAGCAATCAGGGCAATCCCGACAACGGCAACAAGCAGTCCAGAAATTTCTCGCATGGCAGGTTTTTCGTGAAGAATATAAGCGCCAATAAACAGCGTGAAAAAAGCCTGGCATTGAATGACCGTGGATGCCACACCACCACCCACCCCCATTTGCATGCCTTTGAACAGAAAGGCGAACTGAAGTGTTAGCAGGGTTAAACCAATAGTGAAGATTTGCCACCAGCTAATAGCGGGCTTACGAACAAACAAGATGAAAGGAAACGCGGTCACGGCAAAGCGAATACTGGTAAACAACAGCGGCGGCAATTCCTTGAGCCCCACGGAGATGGCAACGAAATTGAAACCCCAGATCGCCATACCCAGAACGGCCAAAACAATGTGCTGTGGTTTCACCTGAGCACGTCCCCATCGGCGCGGCAGATGTCACTCTCAAAAAGCATTATTTCCAACAGCAATGGTGCACCTCCACAGAAAACACTATCATACTAAAAAATAACACGCCCGAGGAATCACATGCCAACAGTCACCTGCAAAGGAAAAAACATCACCCCCTCAAAGCTTGTCTGTATTGGCCGCAATTACGCCGCCCACATAGAGGAGCTGGGCAATGAAATTCCCGATGCCATGGTGGTATTCAACAAACCCAACTCGGCCATAAGCAACACCCTCTACGCAACTCTGGATGAGCCCCTGCACTATGAAGGCGAACTGGCCTTCGTCGTAGAAGCAGGAAAGTTAGCAGCTGTGGGTTTCGGCCTGGACCTGACCAAGCGCATCCTGCAATCAAAGCTAAAAGAAAAAGGGCTGCCCTGGGAGCGGGCCAAAGCCTTCGACGGCGCCGCCGTGTTTAGTGAATTTGTCCCCCTTCCCCAGGAGATGAGTAAACTGTCCCTACAACTCATGGTGGATGGCGAGCTGCGCCAGGAAGGCGGCGTTGAGCTGATGATGTACAAACCCGAAACCATACTGCGCGAATTATCGAAATTCACCACCCTGCAAGATGGCGACATCATCATGACCGGTACCCCCAAGGGTGTTGGAATTGTAAATGCCGGAGAGTGCTTCGAAGGAACAGTTCTAGCCGGGTCTGAGAAACTAGTTACCGCTGCGTGGATCGCAGAGTAAATTAGAGCGGTACCTGGGTTAACGGGTTAACGGGTTAACACGATAGAAGCAAATAGGTTTTCTATAGCCTTTGCAGGACCGTGGAGCGCATGGACGCGCGATACGAGCCCCCATGGATGGGTTCACGGCGGGTCCAGCAAAGGCTATAGAAAACCTCTTTGCGGCTACCTCCCCTTCACCCAAACCCAAACCCAAACTGTAATTTACTCATACCCCGCAGGCGCAACAAACCCCCGATGGTGTTCCTCCAGCAACCGCCCAACCGCCAGCGAAGTCCGGTCCCCCAAAAACGGCGCCACAATCTGCACCCCAATTGGCAGGCCACCAGCACTCAAACCAACCGGTACAACCGTAACCGGAAGATAGGCATTCAAGGTAAGCCCCGCCCAGCTGAGAACATCCATATAGGGTCGCTGTTCGCCGTTCACCTCGAGCACCCGGGCATGCATATCCGGACTGTGGTCGTGGGGAAAGGCTGGCACCATCGCGCAGGGGCAGAGCAGCACGTCAAAGTCCTGGAAGAAATGCGTCCAGGCCGCACGGATTTTCAGACGTGTCTCATGCTGGTGTTGCCACTCCCGATGACTGAGTGCAATACCGCGCATCTGTAACAGGGGCTGGCTCATATCGTCGGGGTCGGCAGCGGCCACCATAGCACTGGCGGCATCAAAGACTTCCTGGGGCATGCCGCCACCCATAGCGGCCATCAGCAACAGCCCATAGTTTATCTGGTTCTCTATCGGGTCGAAATCAGGGCGAGCGTTGTAGTCCACAGTGGCGCCAATATTGGCCAGAGCACCGGCAGCCTCTTCAATATGCCGGGCAATGTCTTTGTCCACCGGACAGAATGCATCATCGGACCAAACTGCAACGCGCAGCTCCGATGCAGAGACGAAAGAGGCGGCGGGGAGTTCCAGTTTCCAGGCCGGTGCATCTTCAGGCATAGGTGCAGCAACTATATCCAGTGCCCGTTCCAAATCGTCGACACAAGTTCCCAGCGGGCCCACAACGGACAGGTCGCCTTCAGTGAGGACCCCCTCCCCCGGCGGCAAGTGTCCGCGCTGAGGCACAATACCAAAACTCGGCTTGTGCCCAAATACGCCATTGAAATGGCAGGGCGTGCGAATAGAACCACCTACATCGCTGCCCAGTTCCAGCGGTGTCAGCCCCGCCGCCAATGCAGAGGCAGCACCTCCAGACGAACCACCACAGGTTCGGTCGGTATTCCAGGGGTTATTGGTGGTGCCATAAATCTCATTAAACGTTTGCAGGTCGGAGCTCATAAAAGGCACATTGGTTTTGCCGAAAATATTGGCCCCGGCGTCGACATAGCTCTGCACCGCCAGTGCACTCTTCTTCGGCACATTGTCCCGACACTGGGGGATACCACCCACAGTCACCAGCCCCTCTGTCGCCAGTGCATCCTTTATTGTAATGGGCACACCGTGTAATGGCCCCCAGTCCTCGCCCCTGGCGATGGCCGCATCGGCCTCATCAGCCCGCTCTCTGGCGCGCCGCTCATCGAGGGCAATGACCGCATTCAGCTCAGGATTATAACGAGCCACGCGGTCCAAAAAAAACTCCAGAGCCCCCCGTGCGGTAATCTTCTTTGCTTTGATATCTTCGGCAATGGCAAAAGCACTGCGGTAGAGTAAATTCATCGATTTAATGCTCCCTATTATATCCCGGCACCATTTAATCCACTGTTGACGAACAAGGCAAGCCATGGCTGCTACAATATCTACAGGAGTAATAATAGTAAGTTGATTCTGCACCGACATGGAACTAATGATGCCCAATACGGCAATCGCAGCCATTGCCACTTCCCTGCTAATCCTACTGGCGGTTGTCCTCGTATTGTTGCGCCGCTCGGATAGACGCAATCGGAGCACCGGGGCCGGGGGGCTGTTAACAACTCCGCGCATGCGCCTGCTTGCGGGCACGAGCCTGGTTCTGGTACTAGCCACCATCGCAGTCATCGCCATGACGGCCCTGGGACAATCCAAAGAACAACACAGCGCCCAGGCGGGCGAATCACTGAACGCTATTTCTGCCACCATAAATGCCGCCCTTCGCTCCTGGCTGGGCGGGTGGGAATCGCAGGTACAGGCAATCGCCACAGAGCCAGCCATGGAGTCTCAAGTGGCGGGACTACTGCGCAAGCAACCTACATCAGGAATTCTCGAACGCAGTCGAGAGCTCCGGCGCATTCGGGAAATTGTACTGAACTATGGCGGACGCCTGAAAAACGTTGGGTTTTTTATTATCTCACCGGACTACATCAATATCGGGTCCATGCGAGACAGCAATCTCGCCCAGACCAACCTGATTGCGGAGAAGAGGGCCGACTTACTGGCCCGTGCTTTCGCCGGCGAGATCGTGATTGTGCCCAGTATTAAATCGGACGTGGCAATCGAAGGCTTCCAAGGCACCACAAATTTCCATGCATCCATGTTTATACTCGCGCCCATTCGCCTGATTGCAGGTGACGTCATAGCATTGCTCGCCCTGCGCATGAACCCCGCTGCAGAGTTCGGCCGCCTCACTGCCAGCGGCCGAGTCGGTGACAGTGGAGAAACCTACTTCGCCAATGAGCAGGGCTATATGATTTCCAGCAGCCGGTTCGAAGAAGATCTGTTAGCGGATGGCACCCTGAAGCCCGGCCAATCTTCCATTTTGAATGTAGAACTAAAACTACCCACACTTGAGGCCAATGATCTGGCCACTAGCCCGGTAACCCGTCGGCTCAGCAAAAGTGCAAGGGCGATATCAGAACACCTTTCGGGCAGCGATATTGAAGGATATAGCGGCTACCGCGGCAGAACAGTCATCGGTGTCTGGACTTGGGATGACAGGCTGGGTTTTGGCGTAATCACCGAAATTGAAAAGTCCGAGGCGATGAAGGGCTACGAGGGTTTCCGTAATATTATTCTCGGTGTAATGGGCGCCACCGTACCTCTTTGCCTGGCACTGGCGGCCTTTGTTTTCACCATAAGCCGGCGGGCGAATGTGCAGCTCGCCCTGGCTAACGAACACCTGGAGCACCGCGTGACGCTGCGCACCCGGGAGCTTGAAACCCGTGAAAACCGCCTGTGGGATCTGTACGAGAATGCACCCATCGCCTATGTCTCCATAGCGGGCGACGGCAGTATTCTCAAGCATAACCTGGCCTTTGCCATACTCACCGGCTACCCCCGACAGGAGTTTGAAAACATTAACTGGAAAACAATAAGCCAGGAAAGCGGTGGTGATGACAGACAGGAGAACGCAAGTCGAATCGCCACGGGCGAGACCTGCCTGGACGTGCGAGTCGAGATACAACGCAAGGACGGCTCTACAATTTTCACATCGGCTTCATCACTCCCCGTATTCGATGGCTCCAATCTGAAGGAGATCCGTATCTCCCTGCTCGATGTCACCGAGCGCGAGCAGGCGGTGGGACTACTGGAACAAGCCAAGAAAATCGCCGAGGACGCCAACCAAACCAAAAGTGATTTCCTCGCCAATATGTCACACGAGATACGCACACCGATGAACGCCATCATTGGTATGTCTTATCTCGCCCTGCAGACCGAACTGGATGACAAACAGAAAAACTATATTGAAAAGGTCAATCGCTCTGCCGAAGTACTACTGGGCATCCTCGATGACATCCTGGATTTTTCCAAGATCGAAGCGGGCAAACTAACCATGGAGCACATAGAGTTCAGGCTGGAGGATGTACTCGACAACCTGTCAAATCTTGTCGGCCTCAAGGCGGAAGACTCCGGCCTGGAGTTACGCTTTGATATTTCGCCGGATACGCCTCTCGCCCTGATTGGCGACCCTCTGAGGCTGGGACAGATATTGGTAAATCTGGGGAACAATGCGGTCAAGTTCACCGAACAGGGTGAAGTCGTCATTAAAATCAGCCCATTGCGCACTGAAAATAATCAGGTCAAATTACAGTTTGATATCGCCGATACAGGCATCGGCATGACAGACGAGCAGCAGGCCCGTCTATTCCAGCCTTTCAGCCAGGCAGACAGCTCCACCACCCGAACCTACGGCGGCACCGGCCTGGGTCTGGCGATCTGCCGCGAGCTCAGTGGCATGATGGGCGGCAAAATATGGGTGAACAGCACACTGGGCAAAGGTTCGGTATTTTCCTTCACCGCCAATTTTGCTAAAGGGCATATCGCAACAAGCAGCAAAAGTGAGCGTAAATATCAATTCAAGGATGCGGTAAGACAACTGCAAGGTGCCTCTATACTACTGGTAGAGGACAACGCGCTAAATCAGGAGTTGGCCCGAAAAATCCTCGAGACCAACGGCCTGCATGTAAGCATCGCCAATGATGGCCAGCAGGCCATCGATATTTTGCAGACTCAGACCTTCGATGGCGTACTCATGGACGGCCAAATGCCCGTACTCGATGGCTATGAGACGACCCGGCAGCTGCGTCGGAACAAACGCTTCAAAGACTTGCCCATCCTGGCACTGACCGCCAATGCCATGGCCGGCGACCGTGCAAAAGCCCTGGCCTGCGGAATGAATGACCACATACCCAAACCCATTAATGTCTCGCTGCTGCTTGAAACAATGGCCAAATGGATTCACCTCGATTCGGCATCCAGGCATAAATTACAACCTGAACCAGCCCCAGACCCGGTTGTGCCACCCGCTGACCGGCAACAACAAATCACAATATTGCAGCAGTTGAGCACCCTGCTGAAAGAGTACGATGCCGCCGCCAAAGAATTTCTGGAGAGCCATAGTGAGTCAATAGACACCCCGGCATTTTCCAAAGAATTCAAATCGCTCAAGAGGGCAGTTGTTGAGTACGACTACGAACGGGCTATGCAACAGCTAAGCGACATGCTGCACAAACTCAACTAAACTACAGTCCGACACACGACACTAATCATCACAAGACACTGACATCGCTGCCCTTTCCACACCGGGAACGCCCATGAGTAACGACAAAGCCAATATTCTGGTGATAGATGACACACCGGAAAACATCGACCTCCTGGTTGAAATACTAAAGGATGATTACAGGGTTCGAGCGGCCATAAACGGCGAACAGGGGCTCAAAATTGCCCGGCTCCCCACCTCGCCCGACCTGATTCTGCTCGATGTCATGATGCCGGGTATAGACGGCTTTGAAGTTTGCAGGCAGTTGAAGAGCGACCCCACCACCAGCCACATCCCGATTATTTTCATCACCGCAAAAATCACCGCCATAGATGAAACAAAGGGCTTTGCCCTGGGTGCTGTCGACTATATCAGCAAGCCAATCAGCCCCCCGGTGGTGCTGGCTAGGGTAAAAACCCATCTGGCCCTCTACGACCAGAATCGTGAACTGGACAGAAAGGTGCGCGAGCAGACCCAGGATATCCACGACACCCGGCTGAAAATCATCCAGCGCCTGGGACGGGCAGCAGAGTACAAGGACGACAACACCGGCATGCACGTCATTCGCATGTCCCACTATGCACGGGTGCTGGGCGCTGCCGCGGGTATGAATGAAACCATGGCAGATATGCTACTGGACGCGGCACCCATGCACGACATCGGAAAAATAGGCATACCCGACAGAATTCTACAAAAATCCGGGAAGCTTAACGCCGAAGAGTGGCGCATCATGCAAACCCACACGCAAATGGGCCAGGACATTATCGGGGATGACAACTCGGAACTCCTTAAGATGGCAAATGCCGTCGCCATCAGTCACCATGAGCACTGGGATGGCAGCGGTTACCCAGAACAGTTGGCTGGCGACGATATTCCCATGGTGGGACGCATCGTGGCCATTGCCGATGTGTTTGATGCCCTCACCTCGGTCAGGCCCTATAAGAAAGCCTGGTCGGTGGATGATGCGCTGGCCTATCTTGAGCAACATGCTGGAACGCAATTTGAAGCTAAACTGGTTTCCCTGTTTATAGAAAATATCGAAATAATACTGCTTATCAAGGAGCAATACATTGATCGAGGAACACCGTAACGCCATTGAGTCCATGATGCGCCAGATGGCCGAGTCCGTGATCGGTCAGGCCGAGGTGGTCAGAACACTCACCCTGGCCCTGCTGTGCAATGGCCACGTACTGCTGGAAGGCCTGCCCGGCACCGCCAAAACCCGCTCTATCAAAACCCTGTCAAGGGTGCTGCAGGCCAATTTGGGCCGTATCCAGTTCACCCCGGACCTGCTGCCCTCCGATGTCACCGGCAACGAGATATACCAGGACAACAACGGTGTTCACGAGCTGGTATTTCAAGAGGGGCCTCTATTTAACGAACTGGTACTGGCCGATGAAATTAACCGCGCACCCGCCAAAGTCCAGTCTGCCCTGCTGGAGGCCATGGAAGAACGCCAGGTAACCATCGCAGGTAAAACCTACCCACTGCCGGCGCTGTTTATGGTTCTGGCCACACAGAACCCCATAGACCAGGAGGGAACCTATC
>JAUVBI010000213.1 GCA_030591305.1 Pseudomonadota bacterium | reverse complement strand
TTTAGCTTGGCCAGGGTGAGAGCCTCCCACTCACAGGACCAATCTACTCAGGGTTGGCCAAACCGTAGCGGCAATGCCGGTAACAACCAACCATTTCAGCCATCGCAGTTCGGTGCTGACTTGCGCAAACCGCACATTCATCGTGGACTCCAACCCATTAACCCGCTTATCCATTGCAGATCCTAGCCCAGAAAACCGCTTATCCATTGTGGATTCCACTCCAGAAAACCGCTTATCCATTGTGGATTCCAGCCCAACAATCCTCTTTTCCATTGTGGATTCCAGTTCAAGGAATTGATTGTCGACTGCTATAAAACGCTTATCCATTGTAGATTCCAACTCAGAAAATCGCTTATCCATTGTGGCTTCCAGCTGAACGAATTGAGTGTCGACCGCAGCGAACTGCTTGTTAATGTTCGCCTCCACGCGCGTCTCAAACTCCGTGAAACGTGTGTCGAGATAATCTGTGGTAACCAGAGCGTCAAAATTATGGATAAACATTGCAGTCATCGCTTTTACGTGTACCTCGGCCTGTTCGCGGGAAACCCCTGTCGCTTCCAAATCATGGGCATAACCCAAAGGGTCAAAGGCTACTGCTGCCATATTACACCTCCAATGTGTAATCACAAATATTTCGTATAAGAGGTTTATGCTAGCCGAACTAACATGCCTGGCGTACATCCTATCTGGTCAATTTTAGGCCATTAATTAAACCGCACCACAGCATGCTCTCACTGATTACAGCATTGGATAATTAAGTAAACTGTCCCCGATTTAGAAAAAGTGAGAACTGGCACACAAATTTTACTCAAATCCCTGCAAAATCAACCAGATGGTCTACGCTTTATATCCCAGCTTATCTCTTTGGAGCAAGGAAAGGGTTCAACTCATGAAATCGGCAACAGAAAACTTTGGTTCAGCACACGCTGAGAACGCTCCGCTTGATAATCAGGCACACGGCCGTTCAAACCGTATCCATTATATTCTGGTTGCGCTGCTGCTTGTGGTGGCCTACCTGATCGCTAGCTTTCTACCTACGGCGCCCGGCACTGTCTCCTTCGATATCGGGTCGGGGTTTCTGTTTTTCTGGCTGGGCGGTGGGCTTATTACCTTGGCATTGTTAACTTTGGCGGCCAAACACTAGCCTCCAAAACATAAATAGCAGGTACCGTGAAGCGCCAGAGGCTCAGATTTCGGCCAGAAACGCTGCCCATCGGTGACCCACCCGCATGTTGTCCGCCTTATAAACGCCAGATCTTCGCTCCAGCAGCCTCCACCATTTCACGGTCCAGTACAGATTTCACGTCAATCACCACACCGCCGGGTTGCAGCAGCGAGAGCACCCCTTCGGTACCCATAGACAGGTACTCGCGGTGAGGTACGGCCAGAATAAGCGCATGGGCTGGCGGCAGGTTCTCCCAGTCGGTAAGAACCACGTTGTATTCTCGCAGGGCATCCGCCGCGCTGGCTATGGGCTCGTGCACTGAAACATCAAAGCAGTATTCGTTTAACTCGGTGATAATGTCCTCAACCTTGGAATTTCTGAGGTCTGGGCAGTCTTCCTTAAACGTCAGGCCCAGCACGGTTACCCTGGCACCACTCACCGGGTGCCCCAGTTTCACCAACTGCTTCACCGTCTGCTCAACGATAAACTTACCCATACCGTCGTTGGTATCCCTGCCCGCCAAGACCACCTGGGGATGATAGCCAACGCTTTGCGCCTTATAAGTTAGGTAATAGGGGTCAACACCAATACAGTGCCCGCCCACCAGGCCGGGACGAAAGGGCAGGAAATTCCACTTGGTGCCAGCGGCTTCCAATACATCCTGGGTATCGATGTCGAGTTTATTAAAGATCATGGACAATTCATTCATCAGCGCTATATTCAGGTCACGCTGGGTGTTTTCGATAACCTTGGCGGCTTCTGCCACCTTGACACTACTGGCGCGATGTACGCCGGCATCCACAACCAATTCATACAAAGCAGCAACTCGTTGCAAGGTATCGGGCGTATCTCCGGACACTACCTTGGTAATAGTCTCCAGCCTGTGCACCTTGTCGCCGGGGTTAATTCTCTCGGGGGAATAGCCCACGTAGAAGCCATCTTGCCCAGTGGCCGATACTTCCCCTTCCTGATCTCTGCCCAACCAGGGCAGCCCCGAGCACTCTTCCAGAATGGGAACACAAATCTCCTCAGTGCAACCGGGATAAACCGTTGATTCAAACACCACAATTGCACCCGCCGCCATATATTTTCCCACGGTACGACATGCCCCCTCCAGAGGGCTCAGGTCTGGCCGGTGAGCCTCGTCAATGGGCGTGGGAACAACAACAATAACGAACTCTGCCTCGGCCAACATCGCAGGGTCGTGGGTAAACATCAGCTGCCCGGCATCGGTAAGGCTCTGCTGGCTTACCTCACCAGTGGGGTCTATACCCTGCCTGTAACTGGCCAGTTTTTCTTCATTGAGATCAAAACCAATGGTTCGAATTTGCTTACCAAAAGCAACAGCCAGGGGCAAACCTACATAGCCCAGGCCGACAATAGCTATAGTGGTGACAGGCGCAGCGGAAACAGTATTATTCATATCGCGTTTTTATCCTTTTTATTTGTAAGTTGGCTGCGCGCCAAAAACCAGTCTGTAGTCACTTTCAGCCCGGCGGTCACATCAAACGCTGGCGCATAGCCCAGTAAAGTCTCGGCCTTGCTTATATCTGCCTGGGAATGACGCACATCCCCGGCTCTGAACTCACCATAGACCGGCTCTGCACCCTGAACCTGTGGCAACTCAATTGATATCAAATTCCGTATGCCAAAATACAGCTCGTTTAGAGTGGTCCTACTTCCCACGGCAACATTAAACACCTGATTGATGGCGCCCGTATTAGTTGTGGTGGCTGCCAGCAAATTCGCCTGTACCGTATTATCGATAAAACAGAAATCACGGGAGGTTTCCCCGTCACCATTAATTTGGCTCTGCTTCCCCTGCAGCAATTCCTCAAACCAGCGCGGAATTACTGCTGCGTAAGCACCTTGTGGATCCTGCCGGGGGCCAAACACATTAAAATAGCGCAGCCCTATGGTTTCCATGCCATAGGTGGAGGCGAATACTTCCGCATATAATTCATTCACATATTTTGTTACCGCATAGGGTGACAGGGGCCTGCCAATTTGGTCTTCCACTTTTGGCAATGCGGGATGGTCGCCGTAAGTGGATGAGGAGGCGGCATAGACGAAGCGCTTCACCTCCGCGTCTCTGGATGCAACCAACATATTCAAAAACCCATCGATGTTGGATTTATTGGTTGTTATTGGATCTTCGATTGAGCGTGGCACACTGCCAAGGGCGGCCTGGTGTAGCACATAATCGACGCCTTCTACCGCTGCGTGACAATCATCCAGGGAACAGATATCTCCCTCTATAAACTCAAAACGCTGCCAGGCTTCCTGCCCCACTATAGCTTCAACATCCGTTAAATTCGAACGATGGCCAGTGGAAAAATTATCCAGGCCGACAACTGTTTGCTTCAGGCCCAGCAGCTGCTCAAGCAGATTGGAACCGATGAAGCCAGCAACGCCGGTAATGAGCCATTTTGATCGGCTGTTGCTCAAAACTTTTGCAATTGTTTGTTCGACTGGCACGTTTACTCAGATCCCGAAGGCTTCCTGTCATCAAACACTGAGTATAATGTGTATAGGCTAGTCGGGCTATGGTAATAGCGAGACCTGTCGCACAGATTGGTAATCTAGAGCATGGCATTCCAGCCATACAACAAATATTCGACTGCCTTAATCATGCCACAACTATTAGCTCACTTAATTTAAGGAGGATGAAGGGGCTTACTTTTGCACTGATGATCTACCGCAGTTGGTGGAAGATATTTTTGCTCTGCGGAGCTTGCTGATATTATTTTTATGTTAGCCAAGCCAGGCTAAACAACGAATTCAGGGCGGGTAAAACCGTGCTGGCTGCTATCGCCGCCAGTATCCAGCGCTGTAAGCCCAGTTCACCTTTTAGCTCACCTTTCAGCTCTGTAAAATTGATGTCCATGGCGGTAAAACGCTTTTCAAAAGCCTCACTTTGCTCCGCAAAGCGAGCATCAATTCGCACATCCTGCTCAGCAAAACGGGCATCAAGCCGGGCATCCAGATAGTCCGTGGTTACCAGGCTCTCCATATTGTAAACAAATGTTTCTGCCATCACCTCCGCCTGTGCTTCCGCCTGTTTCTCAGGCACCCCCGCTTCCTTAAGTCTGCGGGCAAATCGTAAAGTATCAAACGCTACTGCTGACATGGTACACCTCCAATGTGCGAGTACCAAACACTATCAGAGGAACCCTATGACGCGAACATCAAATGAGTCCATCTTAGAGACGAATATCCGACCGCGGTATTTCAGTGCTTACATTAAGCTACGAGCCCCGTGGGCATGCGGCTTATAAGTTTCAGGGTACAATGCCAATCGTTTGCCTGCTATCCTCAGCATAGATATCCAGAGATACCCTGCCCCAAATGAAAAATATGACCAAGCGCCTTGAACCCCTGCCCCGCGACCAGGCCTATCCCGACACAGGATACTCACCACCCTGGCACCAGTCACCAAAAGTGAAGCTGTTTACCGTGACCTTTGGCATTACCCTGCTACTGGGCCTGGCATGGACGTTACTGCAACCCACCATCTATCGCAGCAGCGCAACTGTGCTGATGTCTGCGCTCTCGGCCATCGATGCCCAGGCTGTTGAAGCCGACACCCAGAATGTCGCCATCCAGAGGCGGATTTTATTAGGTAGTGAAATTACCTCGCAAACCTTGCAGGCATTGAACACACGCCACCATTACCAATTAGAAGTGGCTTCTCTGAGAGATGTTTTACAGGTGGAGGCCGTGCCGGACACAAACCTGGTAGAAATGGTGGCACAGGGGGCAGAACAAGCCCTGTTGCCCATACTGGTGAACAGCTGGATTGATGTCTACATAGAGGCCCGTGCCACTGATATTGCCCAATCCAGGGGCAGAACCACGCAAATTGTGCAGGATGAACTGGACGGCCTGGCAATTAAGCTGACGGACACGCGCCAATCGCTGGAAGTGTTCAGGGACGAGCACAACATCATCTCGGCTGAACGCCAGGAAAATGACGTGCTTGCCCGCCTGGAAGGTTTGAACACCGCTCTTAATAACGCCATTGAGGTGGAGGTGCAGGCCAGTGCGTATCTCGAGACCATTCAGGATGCCATCCAGAACAGGGAAAAGGTGGTTCCCAAAGAAGAACTCAATGCCCTGCAGCGACTGGAAACTGAGCTACAGGCACTACAGGCACAAATGCTGGAGCTGCGCAACCGATACACAGAACAATATATCAACAAGCAGCCCGCCATG
>JAUVBI010000131.1 GCA_030591305.1 Pseudomonadota bacterium | reverse complement strand
ATGGGTGCAGTCAGCACATCGGCTGCAATCAGTTTCTCCACCAGTTCTTCACGGTTGTATTGGCTGGTGCGGCTGGATATAACTGCATCCAACTCATCTTCATTGGCCAGACGTCTATCAATGGTACAAAAGCGCTCTTCGGAATCCCACTGGACATCCAGGGCGCGACAAAGTTTGCCAAAAAACTTCTCTGCCGGTGTCGTTATAACAACATATTTGTCATCTTTGGTGGGGTAGCAGCCACTGGGAGCAAAATACAGGCTGCGATTGCCGGTGCGCGCGGGAATAAATTCGGCGGTGAGATAGGGCCCTATTGAACTGGCCTGGGCATGCATAAGGGCATCCAGCAGGGAGACCTCTATGCGCTGACCCTCACCGGTCTGGTCACGTACACGCAGCGCAGCCAGCGCGGCATTGCTCACCAGCAGAGAGGTCATGACATCTACCGCTGGAAAGCCGGTGCGCACGGGTGCGCCATCGGGATCCCCGTTCAGGGCCAGCACGCCGGTGTAGCCCTGGGCCAGAAAATCAATGCCGGGCCTGCCAGCATAGGGGCCATCGGGACCAAAAGCGGTAACGCCTATCCAGACAATATCAGCTTTGTGCGCTTTAACCTGCTGGTAGTTCAAGCCGAGCTTGGTCAATGCCGGTTCCCGGACATTACTGATCAATATATCGGCTGTTTTTACCATTCTGGCAAAAACCTCCTGGGCTGCTTCGCGCTGAAGATCCAGCACCAGGTCCCGCTTGTTGCGGTTCAGGCTGAGGAAAGGGGACCGCTCCGTGCCGCGACGGGGCCCCAGATGACGGCTATCATCTCCGTAATGGGACTCAATTTTGATAACATCTGCGCCCATGTCACCCAGTATGGTCGCGGCATAGGGCCCAGCCAGCATGGTAGACACATCGAGGACACGAAGACCTTCCAGTGGCCCGGTTGCTTTTTTCTGATCATTCATGTTCATTTGCCGGTAAAATTAGGCTCGCGACGCTCCATAAAGGCTCTGGGGCCTTCCTGCGCATCATGTGAACCAAATACACGAGCAGCCAGCGCCTTTTCCAGAACAAAGGCCGGTTCGAGATTTTGCTGGCGCACTGCAATTTCCTTCGCCGTGCGAACCGCCAGAGGGCTGTTTCTGCAAATCTTCTCCGCCATTTTCATCGCCTCGTCCATAAGGTCTTCTTTCGGTACGACCTTGTTAATCAAACCGACCTCATAGGCGCGCCTGGCGTCGAAATTCTCACCGGTGAGCAACAGCTCCATTGCCACCGCCCAGGGAATTTGTCGCGGCAGGCGCACATGGGTACCGCCGGAGGGAACCAGGCCAAAACGCACTTCACCCAATCCGAATCTGGCATGTTCTGCGGCAATGCGTATATCAGTTCCCTGCATAAACTCCATGCCGCCAGCTATACAAAAACCATTAACGGCTGTGATGATAGGTTTGAACACATCGGAGAATGGCCGCTTGGTAGGGTCTTCATAGCCCAATTGTTCACCTGCATTCAGTTTCGGAATCGCCTCGCCAAGATCCATGCCGGAACAAAAAGATTTATCGCCAGTGCCGGTAAAAATGGCCACCCACAGATCATCATCTTTCTGGAAATCCTCGAATGCGGCATCCATAGCCGCCAGCATTTCTTCAGTGAACGCATTCATCGCCTCGGGACGATTTATCGTCATGATGGCTATTTTTCCCTGTTTTTCGTACTTAAATGTATCTGGCATTTTCGGTGTCATAGTATTGCTCTCTATTTCTGTTGGTTTCTTTTCAGGCCTGGCTACAACGAAAACGCGGCAGCGTCACTTCATCTGTTACGGCCTCATAGACCACCTCAACGGGCATATCCATTTTCAACTGGTCGGGGGTACAGTCCACCATATTACTGAGCAGGCGCACGCCCTCCTCCATCTCAACCACAACCGGGGCCATGGGCACAGCATCCGGGTCGGGGTCATAGAACGCTGGATGCAGTGCACGATTGATGACGACCCAGCTATAGATTGTCCCCCTGCCACTGGATTTCACCCACTCCCACTCGAAGGAGTTACACTGTGCACACATTTCCCGTGGCACATGACGAAAACTTCCACAGCCTGTACATTTTTGAAAATGCAGTGCTTCATCTTTACAAAAATCATAAAATTCTTTTGTCAGGCCATCCATTCCCGGGAGAGGCTTGTTGTATTCACTCATTAATCTATCCCCCCTTTTATTTACGCAAGATGGCTATACTGCCATCACCGAAATCGCCCCAACCCGTTACCACTCCCAATTGTGCATCGACAATCTGGCGCTCGCCGGCGTCACCGCGCAACTGTTTGACCGCTTCAACAATATGGCCCAGGCCAAGGGAGTGTGCTTCAGACAACAGGCCGCCCGATGTATTTACCGGGAGATGCCCCCCAAGTTCAATACCGCCATTTTCTACAAAGGAGCCACCTTCGCCCCGCTTGCAGAAACCCGCCTCCTCCAGTTGCTGAATCACCTCGAAGGTAAAGCAATCGTATATCTGGGCAAAATCGATGTCCTGTGCCGTGACGCCCGCCATCCGGAAGGCTTCCGGTGCGGCAATGGTCAGCCCCGTCTGGTGAAAATCCTTGCGGGTAGTAAATTCATCCGCCGGGTAGGGCTGTCCGGAAGCGGCACCCATAATATAGATGGGCGCCTTGCCCAGGTCCTGTGCACGCTCTGCAGTGGTGACTATAAATGCAGCGCCACCATCGGTTTCCAGGCAGCAGTCATTCACGCGGTAGGGGTCGGCCAGCATGGGAGAGGCCATATACTGTTCTATCGTCAGCGGCTTACCGTACATCAATGCCCCGGGGTTGAACTGTGCATGCTTGCGCATTGCCACCGCTACAGCGCCCATTTGCTCATGCGTGGTGCCATATTCGTGCATGTGGCGACGACACATCAGGGCATACCACTGGGGAGGAACCGTCAGGCCCTGGGGCATATAGTAATCCCAGGCTATTGCACCACCGGGTATGGAATTCTTGTCTGTGGTAACAGTCTGGCGCACACGGGCCCCGGAAAAACCGTTCCAACCACCGAGAATCAGCACATGGTTTGCCGCACCACAATCCACCGCCATTGCGGCCATTCTCAGCGAGGCCACGGGGGAGGCGCCACCCATATGGATTGTTGCGGCAAAACGAAGATTCTCGCTGCCAAGGCTGGCGGCAAAAACCTCGGACTTTCCAAGGTTGGGGAAAGCCAAAATTCCGTCTATGTCTTTTCCCTTGAGACCTGCATCCGCCAGGGCGGCAATCGAGGCCTTAAGTTGAAGACGCTCCTCAGTCATTCCGGAACCCGGCTTGCGGCAGTAGCCCGTCTCGCCAATTCCTACAATACAAGCTCTGTCTCTAAGCACCTTTGTCACTCATTATTCCTTATGTATAGTCGATTAAATTCGACCCTACGACTTTTTGTCTTTTTCAAACTCAGCGTCATACTCCGCCAATAACTGCTCGCGCATTTCAGCCTCTCGTTTACGAATATCCCAGAACTTCGGTGTACGTTTATTAACAAAGGCATCACCACCCTCCTTTCCTTCCGGCATATCAAACCAGTCGGGATATATTGCCGCAGAAGTAATACCAGACTCCAGATAGCCGTCCATCTCCTGGTCAAAAGAGGCCTTGAGCACCTCGAGACAACCGGGGCTTTTTGAAAGCATTTCCTCGCACCACTGATCGACTTCCGCCTCCAGTTGCTCCAGGGGGACAACCGTGTTGACCAGGCCCATCGCCTTCGCTTCATGGGCCGGGTATTTACGGCACAGCATCCACATCTCACGCGCTTTCTTGGCACCTACAACCTTGGTCAGGTAGGGCACAAAAAAACCATCGGCCGGTGAGCTCACTTTAGGCCCCGCCTGCCCGAAGATGGCATTCTCTGCTGCAATAGTGAAATCGCAGCAATAGGCCATATGATTGTGACCCGCAATACAATAACCCTGAACCTGGGCGATAATGGGCTTGCGCGACATGCGCATCAAACGGTTGTGTGGATAGCGGTTATAGAAAGCTTCGCGCAGCCCCCAGCGCTCCCAGTCAACATCGCCACCGGCACCAAAGTGTTTGCCTTTTGCCGCAATAATGATTACGCCAATGGCCGGGTCGTGGTTCGCATCGTAAAAAGCACGGAACATCTCATCCACTGTCGCCAATGTGAGGGTGTTCATTTTTTCCGGCTTGTTGAGGGAGATACGGGCAATTCCACCTCCGAGTTCCAGGTGCATTTTTTTTTCAAAGAGGATCTCTTCGAAATTGTCGAGGCCGTCGCCTTGTACTGATTCCCAATTAGTCCAGTTCATTTTTCTTCCTTTGTGTATATGGGGTCTTCTTGCCTAGGGAATGGCTCCCACAGCCTTAAGTTCTTCAATCTCGTCCCACTGGTATTCCAGCAGATCCATCATCAGCAATTCGGTATCCTGCCCCAGCTGTGGACCCAGGGTGTTTATCTCGCCCGGGGTTTTTGACAATGTCACCGGTAAACCGCGAACATCCACTTCACGTTTTACCTCTTCACAGTAGGCTTTCATAAAGTAGTTATTCTGCCACGCCTGTTCTTCCTTGATCACATCGGCAAAATTGTTGATCGGGCTTGAGACAATATTATTAGCCGCAAAAGAATCCAGCAACTCGGCATCGCTCTTCTGTAGGGTTAATACCTCAATAGCGGCGATCAGCGCAATATTATTTTCCCTTCGGCTTTCGGTACTTCCAAAGCATTTCTGCACAGCCAGATCTTCACCCAGGGCGACGCACAAGGCGGCAAATCGTTCGTCCGTATTTTCTTCGCACAGATAAACCCACTTGCCGCTGGTAGGATAGATATTCCACAGGGGATTTTCGACTTCCCGGCGGGACTGTTGCAGAGCACTGTCTTTGTTTCCAGCAAGATAAGCCTGCAAGTGCGGTGCGGCCATAAATAATTGGGCTCCATAGAGTGAAGCATCCAACAATTGGCCCCTGCCCGTTTTATTACGCTGGTATATGGCCATCACAATGCCCAGTGCCGACATTATTCCGCCGTAGGCATCACCGGAACCCATACCCAGATAGATGGGTGGCTGCCCCGGCTCACCCAGCCGCGCCATTATCCCGGTCAGGGCCTGAACCGTCATATCGAAGGAGGGCTTTGTCACGTCGCCGAAACGGCCATAACCAGTATTGGTTGCGTAAATAATCCTGGGATTAACCTGTGAGAGTTTTTCATAGGACAGGTTCATCTTGTCCAACAACGCCGGAGACAAATTACTGAGAAACACATCAGACTTTTCAACCATGCGGTACAGAATTTCCTGTCCCTCTGGTTTTTTTAAATCGATGGCAATGCTTTTCTTGTTGCGGTTAATCACCAGGAAATACTGGTTCCAGTCACCCATTGGCAGGGCCTTCATACTGCGCACACCGCGCCCCTGGTCACCGCCCTTGGGATTTTCAACCTTAATAACTTCCGCACCGAAGTCTGCAAGATGCTGCGCTGAAACAGGACCCTGAAACCAGACGGTAAAATCAATTACCCGAATTCCCTCTAATGCTTTTGCCACAACAAGCTCCTTTGTCAGGTATTTCAGGCAATTATGCCCTCTGCCGTAAGTTGGTAGATGGCGTCTTCCGGGTAGCCCAGCAGTTCATGCAATACTTTTTCAGTATGCTGGCCAACACAGGGAGCCAGGCTCTCCAGCCGCGCGGGACTCTCACTCATATAAATGGGAAAGCCCAGGGTTTTTATTTTCCCGTGGCTGGGGTGATCCAGTTCCAGGATATAGCGATTCACTTTTACCTGAGGGTCATCGGCGGGAAAGTCAAACTGCTCTATCACATCGGCAGACAGTTGCTGCTCAGAAAACAGCTGACGCCAATGTGACCCGGGGTGCTTCTGAAAGCCCGCTTCCAGTTCTTCGATCAGGGCCAGGCGATTGGTGACACAACGTTTTTCATGGCTGTCAAAGCGCTCGTCATCCACATCAATACCCACAGCAGGTGCCAACAGGGGCCACCAGCGATCGGTATCAGGCATGGTGAGCGTTACCCAACGGCCATCGGCACTGAGGTATAGGGAACCGGAAATAGGATTGGAAACATCCAGCCGGGAAATAGGGTTGAGCAAGCGATCACGCTGGGGGTCATCCTCATTTATTGCCAGGAAGGCCTGCAAATCCAGGCTGGCACCATACATATTGGCCGCGAACAGGGACGTATCCACTTCCTGGCCCTCGCCTGTAGCCTGCCGGTGGATAAGCGCAGTAACCACGCCAAAACCCAGCATTACCGCCGCGTGCATTTTGCCCGCACCGGTGTACACCGGCGGCTGACCCGGCTGCTGTACTATCGGCATCATGCCGGTACGCGCAGCCGCCAGTTCATCGATAGCGGGAAGATCCTTGTCCGGGCCCTGGGGGCCAAAGCCGGAAATGCGGGCAAAAATCAACCCTGGATTACTCTTTGATACGCTCTGGTAGTCCAGGTTCAGCCCAAGCAGATCTGCGCTCAACCAATCAGTAACAAGCACGTCAGCCCTGGCCACCATTTCCAACAGTAACTCGCGGCCTCTTTCGCTTGTGTAGTCCACTGCGACACTTTGCTTATTACGATGAATGAGGTCTGCTTCATAATTCCAGACACCCTCTTCAAGGCTGTCTTTCGTGGCCTGAGTGCTCTCCACGCGAATTACTTTAGCACCAAAATCTGCCAGGAATACGGCGGAGAGAGCAGCAAAATAGCTGTCCGTCAGATCCAGTACGATCACATCATCGAGGGCTGCGCTCATTTTTTGGACCTCACTCTATCAACGGACGGGACTTACACTTCCACACTTAATAATTCTGCTATTTAAGCATTGAGTCTAATAGCTATTTTCTATCCGCACCATTTCGCATGACATCAATTCCGGCCTACAACATCTCATTTTTGGACAGTAAAAGCAGACCCTTTTTGCCAAAAAGAAAGCATTTCCCGACTACTCTTTAAGGTTTTTAACAGGTAAGGTGATTCAGATATTGGTGCCTCTTATACCCATCAACAGTACCTGGAAAAAACTATGGAAGCCAAGGCCAAGGCAATATCAACTCTGCAATTGGACAGACTGTGCCAGCAACCATACCTTGCCACCAGCTACTCGCCAATAACCGGCCATCCACTATTCCTACTGGACCTGTCCGCCACCGATGGTACCGTGGCCGCACGCCAGCACGACCCATTGAGCAAAATATTGCCGCACATACCCTGCCCTGTTATTGCCATAGCACCCCAAGGTGCACATAAAGCCATAACAGACAGTGTAGATGTGGTGGTTTCATCGCACAAGGAGGCCCGGGAACTGTTCGACAATGTATCGCAGCACCCTTTAACCGCCATGACACTGGTGCAATTGCTTCGCCACAATGAAAAATCGAGCATACAGGATGGACTGCTGGCCGAATCACTGGCCTACGCGACATTACAAGCTGGAGAAGAATTCAAAAGCTATCTGGCAACAAGAACGGAACCACCCCAACCACCCGAGAATACAGAACCCCCCATACTGCTGCAGCGCCGTAAAGACACTTTGATACTCACCATCAATCGGCCGGAGCAACATAATGCCTACTCCACCGAAGTCAGGGATGCCTTGTTTGAGGGCCTGGTGCTACAGGCTGAGGACAACTCCATCCGCAAAACCATCATTCGTGGTAGCGGCCCCTGTTTTTGTACAGGTGGTGCCCTTCATGAATTCGGCCAGGCGGACGATGTGACGATGGCACACGCCATTCGCTCCACGCGAAATGTCGGCCGATTGATTGCCGCACTGTCAGATAGAGTCGAATGCCACCTGCACAGCGCCTGTATAGGTTCGGGTATAGAGTTACCCGCCTTCGCCGGTCGTGTCATAGCAGCACCGAACACTTTTTTTCAACTGCCGGAAATCACCATGGGCCTGATTCCGGGCGCGGGTGGCACAGTCAGTATATTGAAACGTATCGGCCGCCAACGCATGAGCTACTGGGCCTTGTCGGCAAAAAGAATCAAGGCGGCAACAGCTCTGGAGTGGGGACTGATTGATAGCATTGAGTAGATTTAAAGCTACTTAGCCCCGCCAAACAAGCGCTTGAAAAAGTTGACAATACCGGTCCAGATAACCTTAAACACAACCGCCAGGACATTGATTGAATCATCTTCATCGTCGAGCCGGGTCGGTGGCTGTTCTCCCGGTGCCGCTGTCGGCGCACCCTGAACAGGAGTTTCTTCTCCCTCGGGGACTTCGAGTATCTTTTTAATATTTTTAACAAATTTCCCGATAATGACAGCGGCAACGCCCTCTATCATTCCACGACCAACCTGTACAACACGGCCGGTCATGTTGACATAGGACTCAACCGTTGCCTGAACCACACCATCACCCTGGACTAGTTTGGTGGTGATAGTACCGGATATAGTACCGCCACCTTTTTCTTTCGCCT
>JAUVBI010000224.1 GCA_030591305.1 Pseudomonadota bacterium | reverse complement strand
CTACCCAGGTGAAGTACCTGTCCCGGCAAATGCTGAAGGGTAACAAATTCAATCTGGTGATAGCGGGTGGCCAGCTCGATAAGGGGCAGTTACTGGTAGACCTGGTAGATGGCGCATATGTCTGGGCGATGAAAATCGACGTCGAAATGCCCTTTACTGAACAAGCGTTTGGGCAAATGTTGGAACGTGGCAAGGGTGAGGTCATCAACTGTGCCAATGAGTTGGAAAAAAACCTGTTCAATACGCTGGATGCCCTCGCCGAGTTGCGCCGGGAAATTGCCAGGGTGGGCACTGGAAAGTATGCGCTTAGCCTGGAGGATGTTAACAAGCAGTTACAGCGGCTGTTACAAGACGGATTTGTACGAGACACGCCCCACGACTGGCTGTCCCAGTATCCCCGGTATATTAAGGCGCTGGTAGTTCGTGTGCAGCGTCTCAGCGGGCAGGCCGGCAAGGACCAAACATACACAGAATTGCTCGATAGCGTGGGCTGTGGGCTGTGGCAGCTGTGTGAGGAGCGCCCCGGATTGCTGCAAATTTGCCAGGAGGCCCTGCAGTATCGCTGGATGCTTGAGGAGTTCAGGGTCTCTCTGTTTGCACAGAGCCTTGGAACGCGGCAGGCAGTTTCAGAAAAGCGGTTGGATGAACAGTGGCATAAAGTCACACGATGGGTTGAGGTCAACCCCCACTAAGTACGGCCAAAGGCTGTGTTGTTTTTTGTGAAAAATTACCACTGTGACTGCTGAAAAAATGAAACTTAGCAAGCAGAGCTATGTCATAGGTATCACGATAGATGCCTTTAGGCACTTCGGCACTGGGTCGATTGTGGGCGAGTGCAATAAAACTAAATTAAATCAAAAGGGAACACATCATGGCTAATTCTATTAAACCAATTGCAGCGGCACTGGGCGCAGCGTTTCTTGCCAGTTCATTTGCATCGGTTGTTTCTGCTGAAGCAAACCCCTTCTCAGCCCAACAACTGAGTGGTGGTTACGACCTGGCCAGCTATGGCAAGGATGCTGAAGGCAAATGTGGCGAAGGCAAGTGCGGCGAAGGAAAAGGTAAAGCCAAAGCCGAAGGTAAGTGCGGCGAAGGCAAGTGCGGCGAAGGTAAAGCCAAAGCTGAAGGTAAGTGCGGCGAAGGAAAAGCCAAATCTGAAGGCAAGTGTGGCGAAGGTAAGTGCGGCGAAGGTAAAAAAGCCCATGCAGAAGGTAGCTGTGGCGAGGGCAAAAAAGCCGAAGGCGAAGGCAAGTGCGGCGGTAAGTAATGCCTGAAGCAAGCCGGGAACTGCACGGAGCGGGTCTCGGACTACGGCGGGCCCTTATGGGCCCGTTGTTGTCAATGGACCAGGGAGCGGTAGACTTTATGGAAGTGGCACCGGAGAACTGGATTGGTGTAGGTGGCCGCTTTGGAAAACAGTTCAGGCAACTGGCCGAGCGGCACACCATTGCTCTGCACGGTTTGTCGTTGGATATTGGCGGCCCTGACCCCATCGATACCGAGTTGGTCAGGTCTGTGCGCGCCTTGATGACCGAAATTAACGCACCCCTGTATAGCGAACACCTCACCTATTGTGCGGCGGACGGCCATCTATACGATTTGCTGCCTATTCCTTTTACACAAGAGGCGGTTCACTACGTGGCCGACAGAGTAAGGCAAGTGCAGGACGTTATCGGAATGCCGCTGGTGCTGGAGAACGCATCTTATTATGGCCAGGCCTACAATGACCTTTCCGAGGCCGAATTTATCACTGCAGTTCTGCAAGAGTCCGGTTGTGATCTGCTGCTGGACGTCAACAATATCTACGTGAACAGCATCAACCACCGCTACGACCCCCTGCAGTTCCTGGATGCACTGCCCCTGGATCGCGTGCGGTATATTCATATCGCAGGCCACTTTGACGAGGCAGACGATTTGAAAATAGACACACACGGGGCGGATATCATTCATCCGGTATGGCAGTTACTCGACCAGGCCTATCAACGACTCGGCCCGGTTCCCACCTTGCTTGAGCGAGATTTTAACATCCCGCCGTTGGCAGAATTGTTACTGGAAATCGAGCAGATAAGAGCCTGTCAAAAAGTCTGTGAACCCTCAGTATTTTCGCAGGGGGCCTGAATTATGGCGGCTAAGCAAATGAGGGATGCGCAGTTTGAAATGGCCGATTTTTTGCGCAATCCGGACACAAACCCCGCCCCGACGGGGGTGGAAGCCAGGCGTTTGAAAATTTATCAGGACCTGGTGTACAACAATATCGAAAGTTTTATCAGTAATGGCTTTCCAGTATTACGCAGCTTGTATCCAGATACTGAGTGGCATGCCCTGGTGCACCGCTTTATCGACGGCCACCGCTGCCATACTCCTTATTTCCTGGAGATCAGCCAGGAATTTCTGCGATTCTTGACTCAGGAATACCAACCAACGGACTTTGATCCTCCCTTTATTGCCGAATTGGCCCATTACGAATGGGTTGAACTGGCGTTGGATGTCTCTGAAGATAGCCTGGACGGTATGGCCCGGTTGGACAACCCCCTGCTGGAAATACCGGCCCTGTCGCCGCTGGCATGGGTGCTTAGCTATCAGTTTCCCGTTCATAAAATAGGACCGGGCTTTCAACCCACTGAAGCGGTAGAGCCCACATTTCTGGTGGTGTACAGAAACCGTGAAGACGATGTTCGCTTTATGGAGCTTAATCCCGCGACAGCGCGCTTACTGGAGCTTATCAGGGACAATACAGGCGATACAGGTGCCATTCTTTTATCCCGTCTGGCCCAGGAGCTGGGCATGTCTGAGGAAGCGGTGACCGGGTTTGGCGGTGAGTTACTGGCCCAGCTCAATGATCAGTCGATAGTCGTCGCCCAAATGGCGCCGTAATTCACATGCTCGCAACGGTTGCCAGCGCTAAACCCGGCGCGTAAAATTGCCACCACCTTGACACAAATTACTGCATGCCCTTGATTCGATTCATATTGCCACTGCTATTGATCTTGTCGCTTTCCCCTGTGCAGGCACAGGTGTTGGAGGAAGAGAAAAATATTGACCCCTGGGAGTCGATGAACCGGCGAATGTTTGCCGTGAACGACGGCCTGGATAAATATTTGATGCGGCCCCTGGCCCAGTCCTACCACATAGTCATGCCAGATATAGGCGAGCGTGGCGTGGGAAACTTCTTCGCTAATCTCTACGATGCCAATGCCGCATTTAACGCCTTGTTGCAATGGCGGCTCGATGGCGTAGTGCAAAGTGGAGGGCGGTTTTTGGTCAATTCTACCGCGGGCTTTCTCGGCCTGATTGATGTTGCCACTCCTATCGGAATTCGTCCCTACCGGACAGATTTTGGCCATACACTGGCGATCTGGGGTGTTGATTCGGGGCCCTATCTGATGGTTCCATTTTTCGGGCCGCGAACAATACGCAGCGGAACCGGCACTATTGTCGACATCTACGCTTCCCCCCAGGCCTTTATCGACAATGTACGGCTGCGCAATACCTTGTATGGCCTGGAGCTTATCGATGGGCGGGCGCGATTACTTAGAGCTGAAGAACTAATGTCCGGTGACCGCTATATTTTCGTCAGGGACGCGTATTTGCAGCAGCGAGAGTTCTATGTCAATGATGGAGTGATTAAAGACAATTTCTCCGATTATGATGAAGAGGGCTGGGACGACGACTTTTAAGGCGTCCAAATAGCCAATTACGTCACAAAACTGTGAAATCCTACCAAAAGCGTGGACATCTCTGATGCCTGCATCACCTGATGGGCGTAGAGTCACGCCGAATCCCCCATCATAGTCTAACGTGATGGCCCTAAACGGAAATGTACTGGTTATTGACGATAATCTTGCGCGTGCCGAGGCGTTGGCTGCACTTGTGTCAAATTCGGGTTACTCGGTCGAGATTGTCACCGATATTGTCAACTCCAACTACTCACTGGCAGAGAACAGCGAGCTGGATGTTATTCTCTGCGAACTGGACCTGAAAGGTGTCTCCTGGGGCGAGGCCCGGCGCACCCTGCGAGAGATGGACGTACAGGTGCCCGCTATTATGCTCAGCGACAAGGCGGAGGTCGATCGTATGATGACGGCTTTGCGCCTGGGTGCGAGTGATTTTTTCGTTCGTCCAGTAGAAGATACTGAGGCCCTGGTAAAATCGATTGATCGCTGTGTTCGTCAACGCCAGATGCGCAGGGAATTGCTACAATCCCGAAAACGCCTGGAAGCCGCTAATGTAGAGCTGCGCGGCACCGTAAAAATGCTGGAGCAGGATCAACAGGCGGGGAGGCAGGTTCAATTGCGTATGCTGCCAATCACGCCCCTGGTATTGAACGATTACGTTTTTAGTCACACGGTTATTCCCTCACTCTATCTCAGCGGTGATTTCACCGATTACTTCACTGTGGGTGAGGACTGCGTGGCATTTTTTATGGCCGATGTGTCCGGGCACGGCAGCTCCTCAGCATTTGCAACGGTGCTGCTTAAAAACTTGTTAGCGAGAAAACGCTCTGACTATTTACGCATGGATGATGACTCCATACTCAGTCCTGTTGCCATGCTGAAAAAAGCCAATGATGAGTTGCTGGACCTGGGCGTTGGGAAATTTGCCACCATGGTTGTGGGCTTGCTCGATATGAAGCAAAATTCCTTGCGTTACAGCGTGGCGGGCCATTTGCCTCAGCCCGTTCTGGTTTCCAGCGAAGGGGCGCGCTACCTGCGGGGCGAGGGCACGGCAGTCGGTATTACCGAAGACACGCAGTTCGAAGAGCACCTTATCGATCTACCCCAGCGTTTTATGCTCGCCCTGTTTTCCGATGGAATTCTTGAAATACTACCGCCAAAAAACCTCATCGAGAAAGAGAAGTACTTTCTCGATGTCTTTGAGCAAACAGCCGATTCACCAGGGGAGCTGGTTACCCGTCTGGGGCTCGATAATGTGGACACGGCCCCGGACGATATTGCAGCGCTGTTCCTGAGCAAGCGAAGCTGATATGTCTGACGGAAAAATTCTCGCCGCTCACAAAAATG
>JAUVBI010000030.1 GCA_030591305.1 Pseudomonadota bacterium | reverse complement strand
GGCGACCGCCAGGTTTGGTTGAACCCGCCGCCTATCCCCCTGGAAACCGACGAGCTGGACTGGGTGTTTGAATTGCCCTATACGCGCCTGCCCCACAGCAGCTATGGCAAGGCCCCCATACCCGCCTACGAAATGATTCGCCACTCGATCAATATAATGCGCGGCTGCTTTGGCGGTTGCACTTTCTGCTCGATTACCGAGCACGAGGGGCGGATTATCCAGAGCCGCTCCGAAGACTCCATCATCCGGGAAGTTGAGGCCATAAGAGACACCTCCACTGCCTTTACCGGCGTTATATCCGACATGGGAGGCCCCACTGCAAACATGTGGAGAGTGGCCTGTAATTCGAAACAGGTGGAAGCCAGCTGCCGCCGTCCCAGCTGCGTATACCCTGTCATATGTAAAAATTTGAACACCGACCAAACACCGTTGATAAGCCTATACAGGCGGGCGCGGGAAGTCGTGGGGGTTAAAAAAGTACTTATAGCCTCCGGCCTGCGCTACGACCTCGCTATCGAGACACCGGAATATGTCAGGGAATTGGTAACACACCATGTGGGTGGCTACTTGAAGATCGCACCCGAACATACCGAGCAGGGCCCCTTGTCGAAGATGATGAAGCCCGGCATGGGCAGCTACGACAAGTTCAAGGCAATGTTTAACAAGTATTCAAAAGAAGCGGGAAAAGAGCAGTATCTCATACCCTACTTCATCGCCGCACACCCGGGTACCAGCGACAGGGACATGATGAACCTGGCCCTGTGGCTGAAGCGCAATAAATTTCGTGCCGACCAGGTACAGACATTCTACCCCTCACCCATGGCCACCGCCACGGCCATGTACCACACCGGCAAAAACCCACTTAAACGTATCAGCAGAAACGGCGACACCATGCCCACGGTGAAGGACTTGTCCCAGCGCCAGCTGCACAAATCATTCCTGCGCTACCACGACCCCGACAACTGGCCCGCTCTGCGCAAGGCGCTCAAGAAAATGGGCCGCGCCGATCTTATCGGCAATGGAAAGCTACACCTGGTACCACCCCGCCAGCCCCCCAAGCGGCACCAGCGTGTTGACCCCACTGTAAAAACCTTCGCCACACAACACAATGGCTTGCCCCGAAACCCCCGGAGGAAAAGCAGAACATGAACAAGAAAATCCTCTACCCCCTATTAGTGCTGATTGTGGGGTTTGGGCTCGCAGGTCTGCTGGCGTCCAATAAGCCGGTGCTTGAAAGTGAAGTTTATAAACCACTGATTACCACCATACGGGTGGTGCAGGTGGCGTCAAAATCCGAATATCTCACCATCAAATCCCAGGGCACTGTTCAACCACGCAGTGAAAGCGCGTTGATTCCCGAAGTATCGGGCCGGGTCATCTGGATATCTCCCTCTCTGGTGGGTGGGGGCTCCTTTAAGGAAGGCGATGTTCTGCTGCGCATTGACCAATCGGACTATGAATCCAGCCTGCTCAGAAACAAGGCGGTAGTGCAACGCTCTGAAGTGGAACAAGCTTACGCATCGGATGAGCTAAGCCGGCTCAAAAAGTTATTTGAAAAGCAGCTGGCCAGCCAGTCCCAGCTCGATGAGGCCGAACGTAATGCACGGGTTGCCGCAGCCAACCTGCAGGAAGGTCGGGCTAATCTTGACCAGGCCCGGCGCGACCTGGCCCGAACTGAGTTAAAAGCCCCCTTCGATGGACTTGTTCGAAATGAGCATGTTGACCTAGGGCAATTCGTCAGCCGGGGGAGCAGTGTCGGCGTCATCTATGCTACCGACTATGTTGAAGTGCGCCTACCCATCGCCGCCAGCCAACTCACATACTTTGGCCTGCCTATTTCCACGCGCGGCCAAATTCCCCTCGAAATTCAGCCACCGGTTACCCTTACTGCCGACATGGGCGACACCCGCCTCATCTGGGAGGGCTCGCTGGTACGAGCCGAAGCTGAGATAGATCAGCGCTCCCGGATGATCTATGGTGTTGTTCGCCTCCCATCCATGCGTGATGAACAGAGCTGGCCGATTCCAGTGGGACTGTTTGTACAAGCTGAAATTCGCGGGCGCAAAGTTGATAAAGTGATACGACTGCCCCGATCCGCCATGCGCGACAATAATCAGGTACTGGTTGTGGATCAGAACAATCGCCTGCATTTCCGTCAAGTTAGCATCCTGCGTCTGGAACATGAGGATGTGTTGATTGATGACGGCCTGACAGATGGCGAACTGGTATCAATTTCTCCCCTGCAGGCGGTGGTCAATGGCATGCGCGTACTGCCTGTTGTCGAATAGGCTAACCCGTCGTGGATAAAATCATAGTCTGGTTCGCCCACAATTCCGTTGCCGCCAATTTGCTGATGGCCATTCTTACCGTGGGCGGTTTGTTGGCTCTCCCCAACATATACCAGGAAGAATTTCCCAATATAGAGATCAATGCGGTGCACGTGGGCATCCCCTATCTGGGTGCCGCCCCCGCCGAGGTTGAATCCGCTGTCTGTATCAGGGTTGAAGAGGCCATTGAAGGCACCGAGGGCATCGACAAAATAAAATCCACTGCGTCCGAGGGGTTTTGTTCCGTTGTAATAGAGCTGGTTGAAGGCGTGGATACGGGCAAAGTCAGCAATGACATCAAAAGCAAAGTCGATGCTATCGATGCCTTTCCGAAAGAAACCGAGAAACCAATTACAGCAGAAATCAGTATTCTTGCCACCGTGCTGCAAATCGCTATTTCCGGTCAGGCTGACGAGCGAACCCTGAAACTTATCGGCCAGCAAGTTCGCGATGACATCGCGGGCCTGCCCGGTGTCTCCCAGGTTGAACTTATTTTCGCCAGACCCTATGAAATTTCCATCGAAGTCTCAGAGCAGACACTGCGCAGACACGGCCTCACCCTGGCTGAGGTTGGCCGCGCCATCGAGAGAAGTTCATTAGACGTGCCCGGGGGGTCCCTGAAAACCCAGAGTGGAGAAATTCTGCTTCGAACCAAAGGGCAGGTCTACACCGGCAGGGAATTTGAAAAAATTGTCATTCTTACCCGCAACGACGGCACGACGGTCACCCTGGGCGAACTGGCCACGGTAGTAGATGGTTTTGAAGACTCTAATATGCGTGCACGCTTTGATGGCAGGCCGGCAGTCGCCGTCAAAGTATCCCGGGTGGGAAAAGAGGATGTTCTGGAGGTGGCCAACCAAGTAAAGGCCTACCTGGAGACAGCGAATCAACATTTCCCCAAGGGTATCCTCTTTACAGTCTGGAAAGATGAATCCCAGGATTTAGTCGACCGCATGGGTGCCCTGACAAAAAATGCCCGCAGCGGACTGATTCTTGTACTGATCACACTCACTCTTTTTCTACGATTTCGACTGGCCCTGTGGGTCGCCGCAGGACTGCCGGTCGCCGTACTGGGTACCCTGGCGGTCTTCCCTGTCGCGGGCATATCCATCAGCACTCTCTCCGTCATGGCCTTTATCCTGGTACTGGGTATTCTGGTTGACGATGCCATTGTAGTCGGCGAGCGCGTATACGCTCACGAACAACAGGGCAAGAGCCAGCTACAGGCCGCTATAGATGGGACGCGGGATGTCTCCATGCCAGTGATTTTTGGTGTCTTCACTACTATGGCGGCCTTTATTCCCATTATGAATATTCCCGGACCCATGGGGGGGTTCTTCGGTGTTCTCGGGAAGGTCGTTCTTATCGCCCTGTTTTTTAGCATACTTGAATCCCAGTTAATCCTTCCTTCTCACCTGGCACATCGCAAAGCGGAGGGCAAAAAAGGAAACAACCCACTGCTCAATCGATGGCTTTCCCTACAGGAAAAAATTTCCAGCAGCCTGGAAACAGCTGCCACAGATTATTATCTGCCCGCAGTCAAAAAAGCGATCGCATGGCGCTATCTCACACTGACTGTGGCTATCGCCGTACTTGCCCTGACTGTCGCTCTTTTTGTGAGTGGACGAGTGGTGTTCCAGTTCTTCCCCTCCGTCGACGGTACACGGTTGTTTGCAACATTGACCATGCCCGAGGGCACACCCATAGAGGATACCGCAAAAGCCACGGCCATTATTGAACAGGCGGCAAAGGAATTACAAAGAGAACTGGATGCAAATTTAGTCGAGGGTGAGAGCAGTAAAGTTCGTCATATTTTTGCCAGCATAGGTGCATTGATTCCCAAAGGCAGCATCAACGCCCCAACCTCGGCCCAGAGTAACCTGGCGGAAGTAGCCATCGAATTAAACTTACCCAGCGACTATTCGGGGCCCTCCACCCGGGTGTTTTCAAATCGCTGGCGGGAACTCACGGGAGGAATTCCCGATGCAATTGAACTGGGTTTCAGCTCGCAGTCTTTTGGCATTGGCAAGGCCATTGATATAGAGCTTTATGGGGAGGATTTTGATGAGCTTCGCTCAGCAGCCGCTGAGTTACGTAACGCACTGCAGAGCTTCAGCGGCGTCATTGACATCACCGACACCTTCCGTGCGGGCAAGCAGGAAGTACAGCTTGAACTTTTACCCGAGGCCAGAACACTGGGGCTGACCATGGCCGACCTGGGCGAGCAGGTCAGGCAGGCATTCTACGGTTACGAAGCGCAGCGCATCCAGCGGGGAAAAGACGACATTCGCGTCATGGTGCGCTACCCCGCAAACGAGAGACGCTCACTGGGTGACCTGGAGAACATGAGAATCAGAACAGCAGACGGAATAGAAGTGCCCTTCGGCAGTGTTGCCAGCACTTCGCTCGCCAGGGGTTACACCACCATTAAGCGCGTAGACGGACAGCGTGTGGTGCGGGTTATAGGTGATGTGGAACGCAGCACAACCACCCCAGAGTATGTGCTGGGCACCCTGGCAGAAAAGGACCTGAAAGGCATATTGGAGCGTCACCCCACTGTTAACTACCGACTCGCCGGGGAAGCTGAAGAGCGCAGCGAATCCATGGAAAGTCTGTTCAGCAACGCCCTGCTGGCTTTACTAATCATTTACGCCCTGCTGGCTATCCCGCTGCAATCTTATATGCAGCCCCTGATTATAATGAGTGTCATTCCCTTTGGTGCCGTGGGCGCAATTCTCGGGCACTTTATACTGGGCATGGACTTGGTGTTCTTTTCCCTGCTGGGCATTGTTGCCCTGTCGGGTGTGGTGGTGAACTCCAGCCTGGTATTGGTTGATTATGTCAACAAGCAACGTATCGCGGGGGGAGAACTCAGCTGGTCTCTCAGCCACGCCGGGGCAGTGCGGTTTCGCCCCATTATACTCACCAGCATGACCACCTTTCTGGGCCTCACACCCATGATGCTGGACAACACAAGCTCCACCATTATGTTCGCACCCATGGCTGTCTCACTGGCCTTTGGTGTATTGCTGGGCACGGCAATCACGCTGCTTCTTGTACCCTGCCTGTACATGATTCTGGAAGATGTCCTGATACTCGCGGGTAGGCATAAAACCAGGGATGAACAGGCCGACACCGTGCAAACAGGCTTCTAGGTACGTTAACAGTCAGGGGGATATAACGGACTGGACCAACACAGTGCTTTCTGCTAGTTTTATTGTAGCTCAACCTAAAATAATAATATTTATGGAGCACTCTATGCGTATCAGTCGTACTGCCCTGCCCTTTGCCACCCGTATCCGCCCCGTCGTCACTGCCATCGCCCTCACCAGCATCAGCATCAGCGCGCCCACAATGGCACAACTGGAAGAGGTCATCGTAACCGCGCAGAAGCGAGCAGAATCTGCGCAGGACGTGCCTATAGCCGTAACTGCATTTGACGCAGAAGCCATGACGGCCAGGCAAATCACCGGCTTTTCAGATATACGCTTTACCGCACCGAATATAACCGTTGCAAAGGGTAACTTCACCGGCACTAACTTCCAGATTCGCGGTATTGGTACCACGCTTGTGGCGGCCTCCGGGGACAGCGGTGTGAGCATACACGTCAACGAAGTGCCCATCCTCAACCCACGATTATTTGAAACCGAGTATTACGACATACAGGCGCTTGAGATATTGCGGGGACCACAGGGCACCCTGTATGGGCGCAACGCTACGGGCGGCACGGTGAACATGAGCACTGCACGCGCCAGTACAGAGGGTTTTAGCGCGAATATTGAAGGCCAATACGGTGATTATGACCACAGCAAAATCAATGGCATGATCAACATTCCACTGGGTGATCGTTTTGCCGCCCGTTTTGCTGGCCTGTGGCTGGAGCGTGATGGTTACACAGATAATGTATATACCGGCAATGATGTTGACGGTCGTGACCAATTCTCGCTGCGCGCCTCTTTTGCCTGGGAGCCGAGTGACAATACCAGCATAGACCTGATGTTCTCGTATTTTGACGAAGAAAGTACCCGCACCCGCAGCCAGAAAACCATGTGCCTGAATGAACCAACCGGCCTGCTGGGCTGTTCCCCTGATGGCCTCGCATTCGACTACCCCAACCCCAGCTCACAGTTGTCTAACATATTACCTTCAGATGCAATCTTTGGCCCACTGGGCATCTTCGAACTGGGCAGTAACAACCGCTCCTTTAACCCCGACGACCTGCGCAAGGTCCGTACCGAGTTTGAGCCGACCTATGAAGCCGAAGAGACGATGGTCACTCTCAGCATTTCTCACTCTCTAGACAATCATACCCTGAATTTGGTGGCGGGTTACCAGGACACATCCGGCGCATCAGAAATGGATTACCTGTGGAGCAAGGGTCTGCCAATAGAGCTCTCACCGCTGGTACCTCTCCTGTTACCTGAGACTTATGCGGCACTCTTTTACGACGGGCAACTGCCTATTTCATCTACTTCCAGAAATGGCACCGGCTCTATAGGTGGACATGTCAAATCGCGGGACGCCAGCCTGGAAGCCTATGACAATTCTGGAGGCACGTCTGAACAGTATTCTCTTGAACTGCGCATGGCATCCGAATACGACGGTAATTTCAACTGGCTGGCTGGCGCCTTCTATATGGATGTTGACATTACCTCCCAGTACTATGTATTTGCCAATGGTTTTGACTACCTGGCGGGACTGGTACCCGCATTAACCAGCGGCCAGGATGGTTATGGCTGGGTGGCACCTCATTTTAAAAATGAAACCTCTGACTATACGATCGAATCCAAGGCTGTTTTTGGTGAGGTATATTTCGACATAAGCGACACTCTGAAATTAACCCTGGGAGGGCGCTATACCATCGACAGTAAGGAAATAACAGACCGTCAACTGCTTCTCAATAACGATGGAACAACAGGTGACCGCTTGTTCCAGCTCATCGGGGCAGATGAAGCAATTCCGATATCACCACGCAACGACGATAATGAATGGAAGGAATTCACCGGGCGCGCTGTATTAGACTGGTCCTTTTCCGCAAACAGTATGGCCTATATTTCCTTCACCCGCGGGTATAAAGGTGGCGGCTTCAACCCTCCTTTTGATCCGCTTGAATTTCCCGGTACAGCGGACACGTTTGAACCGGAATTTGTCAATGCCTTCGAGATTGGCAGCAAAAATATTTTTCTGGACGGCACCTTACAGGCCAATACCTCAGCATTCCTCTATGATTACCAGGACCTGCAAGTTTCCAAGATTGTCAACCGCACCTCGTTCAACGAAAATACCGATGCCACTATATTTGGTATTGAGGCTGAGCTTGTCTGGGCCCCCGAGGAACACTGGCTTCTCAATGGTAACTTCGCCTATTTAAATACCGAAGTTAATGATTTTTCAAGTATTGATACCCGTGACCCGACCAGCGGCCAAAATAATGTCACCCTGATCAAGGACCTGGGCAATGCCTCCAACTGTATTGTACACGTGGCACCGGAAGATTTCGGACAGCCCCAGTTCAATAGTTGTAACGGCCTGGCGGCTGCAGGATTTGAAGTCAGTGGCGGTATCGAGAATGATCTCGACGGAAATAAATTGCAGAATTCTCCTGAGTACTCAGTCAGCATTGGTGCTCAGTACACCTTCTTCCTGCCTCAGAACCACACGCTGGACCTCAGGGTAGACTATTACTGGCAGGATGAAATGTATTCCCGCATGTTTAACAAACGCATCGACAAGATAGACGCATGGGATATCTGGAATGCACAGGCTAACCTGAGATCTGCAGATAACAGTTGGTATGTGCGAGCCTACATCAAAAATATAAGCGACGAGGACCATCTTGTGGGCATGTACCTGACAGACCCATCTTCCGGTTTATTCACCAATGTGTTCGCCATCGAACCGCGTACTTATGGCCTGGCTCTGGGATACAATTTTAACTAGAAATAGGTCTAACGCCCCCTCAGGCATCACCCCACTCGGGCTTTCTTTTTTCAAAGAAGGCCCGAATTCCTTCAGCTGAATCAGGACAGGTAAGCACTTTGATCATTTCCTCTCGCGCATAGTCGAAGGCCTCCTCCACCGGCATATCTATTTGCCGGTAAAAAGCCTCTTTGCCGCTGCGTATACCCTGGGCAGACTTCGAGGCGATGCGCTGGGCTAATTCCTCAACAGCCCCGCGTAACTCCCCAGCGGGTAGGGCGCGATTAATCAGCCCTATTCGCACAGCGTCTTCCGCAGAAAATAAATCGCCAGTCAACGCCAGCTCCATGGCATGCTTACGGTGAATATTTCGACCTATACCCACCAGCGGTGTAGTACAAAAGCTGCCAATATTAACACCCGGTGTACAGAATTTTGCCTCGTCGCTGGCAATCGCCAGATCACAGGCTGACACCAACTGGCAGCCCGCTGCCGTCGCCGTGCCTTGTACACAGGCTATAACCGCTTTGGGGCAGTGCATAATACCCAGCATCATTTCACTGCAACTGTTGAGAATAACGCGCAAGTGTTCCTCTCGGTCAGGGCCGTCTTTCGGCAGTGGGCCGGTCATTTCCCCCAGGTCGTGGCCGGCACAAAAGACCGGGCCAGCCCCGGCCAGTACAATCACCCGAACTCCGGGGTCGGCCACTGCGTTTTTAATGCCCTCCCCAATGGCGGCGATCATGCTCGAGGATAAGGGGTTGCGTTGCAGTGGCCGATTAAGCGTAAGCCAGCAGACACTCCCGGACACTTTACTGAGAACAAATACACTCTCTGACACGGCAGCTTCAAGCATGGTTTTATCTCCTTAAATTCATGGCCGGGCTCACTGTATCATCCGGCGTTTGGTGTGGCGTGTGGCCTCAGCACCCAGGGGATCATCCGGCCAGGGGTGTTTGGGGTAACGCCCTTTCATTTCTTTTTTAACATCCTGATAACTACTGCGCCAAAAGCCCGCCAGATCCTGGGTGACCTGCAGTGGACGCTGAGCCGGAGATAACAGATGCACTACCAGTGGAATATGGCCGTCGGCAATACAGGGCGTTTCTTCACAGCCGAACATTTCCTGCAACTTCACCTGTAGTACCGGCGGGGACTGCGTGTAATCCACGGCTATGTTGGAACCCGAGGGCACGGCAAGGCGTTCGGGTGCCAGGCGCTCCAGCTCCAGAGGCAATGGCCAGGGCAGAAAAGCGTGCAGGATTGCTTTTAAATCCAACTTCTGGAAATCTTCTATGCGACTGACGCTGAACAGATACGGTGACAGCCATTCATCCAGTGTTGCCAGTAAAGCCGCATCGGACAAATCGGGCCAACGGGTCTCACTGGACTCTTCCCGCTGCTCCAGTTCCACCCCGTGCAGCAGCATCACCCGCGCGCGCCACTGCTGTAAATTTTTTGTCCAGGGCAGTATCTCCAGGCCCTTCTTGCGCACCACGCTGGTCAGCGCATTCAAGCGCGCATCTTCTGGAACATCCTCAAGGGGAGAGCTGGAAAGAAGAAGTTTCCCCACTTCTGTACGTTTCTCGGCGAGAAACTTTTCTGATTTATCATCCCATTGCACATGGTCTTTTTCGCAGACAAGTGCGGCCAATACTCCCTTGAAATTTTCGGGATTGAGGGCGGTAGCAGAATATATTCTATCGGCCAGTTCCCCTACACGCCCGCCCACTTCCGCAACAGCCAACCACGCCATACCCGCCAGATCATCGCCAGGCGGCAGTACTGCGCTGCGCCCATTAGCCAATTGATAGCTGGCACTGCCGGCATTACTGCGCAGTTTCGCCACCCGGTCTGGATAGGCATTGGCCAGTAGCACACCCAGCACCTCATCGGGCTCCACGGACAACTCCGCTACGGGACTGTTTATCTCCCGCAGCATGTTGAGGAAACGCCTGGCCTGCTTCCAGGCGCGCATAAACCAGGTTTTGTGCGCGCGCTGGCAGGCCACACCGCCATTCAGTACCGCCAGGGATCTGGCGATATCGATACCCCCACTGGCCAGGGGATTGCGCTCGGACAGCAGCGAAGCCAACAGGCAGGCAGATTCAGCGGCATCGATTTTACAGCCGACAAGGAGCATATGTGCCAGGCGGGGGTGCAGGGGCATTTTTGCCATAAGCTCACCCTGCGCCGTGAGTGAAAGCGTACCCCCCTCAGAGCGGGTAATAGCAGAACAGGCCTGCAGCATTGCCACTGACTGTTGATAGGGCCCACTCGCCGGTGTGTCCAGCCACAAGAGTTCACCGGGGTCTTCAACACCCCAGGCCAATAGTTGCAAGGTGAGAGGCGCCAGATCTGCCTGTAAGATTTCCGGCATCGTGTGCGCCTGTAGCTGTCCGTGTTGATCCTCACTCCACAGCCGGTAACAATGTCCCGCGGCCAGCCGCCCCGCTCGCCCCATGCGCTGCTCTGCGGAGGACCGGGAAATACGCCGGGTATCCAGTCGGGTCATGCCGGTGGCGGGATCGAATACCGGTTCGCGTACCAGGCCCGAGTCAACCACCGTGTTGATTCCCTCTATGGTCAAACTGGTCTCGGCTATATTGGTAGCCAGGACTATCTTGCGCACACCCTCTGTGGGCGCCTCAATAGCCTCTTGCTGCTCGTTCAGGGGCAAGCCCCCATACAAAGGTGCGATAATAACCGGACCATCACAGGCCGCTGACACAGTACTGCACAACTCTCGAGCCACATGACGTATCTCGCCCTGCCCAGGTAAAAACACCAGTATATTACCGGCCTGCTCCGCCAGTGCACGCAACACTGTCTTCACGGTCGGTTGAATGATGGAAGCTCTCAGTTTAGAGGGTTTACCGTAGCTTGCGGTAACGGAATATTGTCGTCCCTTTGAGGTAATGACAGGCGCATCCCCCAGCAGGGCAGCCACTGCCTCGCCGTCCAGTGTGGCGGACATTAGCAGTATCTTTAAAGGTGGCTGTCCGCGAAATAGCTCCCTGCCGTGCAGGCACAGGGCAAGCCCGAGATCTGAATTGAGATTGCGCTCGTGAAACTCATCAAAAATCACCAGGCCAACACCCGCCAGGGAGGGGTCACTCTGTAGTCGCCGGGTCAGTATACCCTCTGTAATAACCTCGATACGGGTATTCTCGCCAACACAGTTATCCAGCCGAATGCGATAGCCAACCGTATCACCTACCTCTTCACCCAACATATGGGCCATACGCCGGGCCGCCGCCTGAGTGGCCATACGGCGGGGCTCCAGCATGAGAATTTTCTGCTCGCCCAACCAGGGCTCGCTGAGCAGGGCCAACGGAACCATTGTGGTTTTTCCCGCACCGGGTGGGGCCTGTAAAACCAGCTCATCGTGCGTCTCAAACGCCTCACGCAGGGAGGGCAGCACCTCTATAATCGGCAACTGCCTGATTTGATCAGTGTTCATGAGCTGTTCTCATATCAGTTCTCACAGTGCTCCTCACACCTAACCCTTGCTTTGTACCGGCCGCGCCATCCAGGCTTCCATGCGCTGCTCCAGCGCGTCCAGCGGTATCGCGCCGGCACCGAGCAATTCATCGTGGAACGCCCGTATGTCGAACTTGTCGCCCTGGGCCTTTCTGGCCCGCTCGCGCAGCGCCAGAATCTTCATCTGGCCCACCTTGTAGGCCAGGGCCTGCCCCGGCCAGCCGATATAGCGATCAATCTCATTGATAATGTCGGCCTCGGTCTTACCGGCATTAGCCATGAAATAATCAATTGCCTCCTGCCGGCTCCAGCCAAAATAGTGTATGCCCGTATCGACAACCAGGCGAACCGCGCGCCACATATCGTAAGTTAATTGCCCATAGCGCGAGTACGGGTCCGTGTACAGCCCCATCTGGTAGCCCAACTGCTCCGAGTACAAAGCCCAACCCTCTACAAAGGCAGTAACACTGCCCATTTTGCGGAACATGGGTAAGCCTTCAATCTCCTGGGCGAGTGCTATCTGCAGGTGGTGACCGGGAACTGCCTCGTGTACGGTCAGCACTTCCATTTCAAATTTGGGCCGCACCTCCGGCTTGTACAGGTTTACATAGTAAAAACCAGCCCGGGTACCATTGGCAGCGGGCCTCATGTAATAAGCCGTGGTGGTGTCTGGTGCCGTCTCCTGCGAAATAACCTTAATGCCATAGGGCATACGCGGCAATAACCCAAATTGTTTAACTAACTCCGGGTCAATACGCTTGGCGATAGCCAGATAGCCTTCCAGCAAGGCCTCTGGCGTATCGTAGTAAAATTGGGGGCTGGTGCGCAGGAAGTTATTAAACTGGTGTAAATCTCCCTCGAAATCTACCGTTTTCTTGACCGCTTCCATCTCCGTGAGAATGCGCGCCACTTCTTTTTTACCGATCTCGTGTATCTGTTCCGGCGTCATGGTTGTGGTGGTAAAATCCTCAACCAGGAAGCGGTATATGTCCTCGCCACCCGGCAGGGAGCTAACCCCGGGCTTCTGCCGACTCGCGGGTAGATAGCTGGATATAAAAAACGCCCGAAACTCCACATAGGCGGGTGTCACCTGATTTTCAATCGCACTGCGCGCGGCCTGTTGCAATTGCGCCACTGTTTGCGCAGGCATATTCGCGGGCATCGTCTTGAACGGCTTGTAAAAGGGACTGTCCTCGGGATTTTGTGTAATAACCTTGTCCAACTGTCCCGGAATACGCTCCATAACAATCCGCGGCTGGACTCTCTGCCTGAGAATGCCCTCCTCCAATAATTCCCGGTTCTGCTCCAACACAGCGGGCACACCCTGCAAACGGTTGATCCAGTTGCGATAATCGCCTTCATTGTCGAAGGGTGTGTAGTCGACAATCGTATAGAGTTGCTGTGGGCCACCCCGCATACTGATTGTCATCAAATGCAGGCCCAGTTCGTGCCGCTTGCGCGCGCTGCTCAACCGCCGCGTCAACATGGCATGATTCAGCTGATCGGTGGAACTCAGTGCCACCACATCAATGCTGGCAAGCTCTGCCAGAAACTCATCTCGCCTGGCATCGCGCTCATAATGCGCCGCCAAGCTGTAGTCGTTCCAGCGGTCCGCACTACTGCTATCACCCAGGTAGCTTTTTGTTTCGGGGCTCTGCTCCAGGTACCAGGACCAATGGTCCTCTATCAGGCGATGAAAATCAGTTGCGGGATCAGCCTGGACGCCAACAGACAGTAACAGGGACAAGGCCAGACAGAATGTGGTGTTTAGAAAAATAGCGCGCATGAAGTCTCCTTGTTTGAGCTTACATAATAACCCTTTTTACCGTTGTTTCCCGGTGTTATGCTGACTCTGGTCCGTTTTAGCACACAATAATTCAGGATACCGATATGACTCTTTTGATTTTAGGCATACTGCTGTTTGCTGGCGTCCACCTGGTTCCCGCCCTGGCCCCTGGGGTGAAATCAGCATGGCGTGGAAAATTAGGTGAAGGCGGCTACAAAGGAAGCTTCGCTCTCCTGCTACTGGCATCTATAGTTCTTATGGTGACCGGTTGGAAAAACGCAGACCCATTCACAATCTATATGCCTATCTCACAGCTTCGCCAGCCCGGTATTGCGTTGGCAATGATCGCCGTGGGCCTGTTGGTCGTCGGCTCTCGCAATTCACGCATCAGGCAGGGTGTACGCCACCCGCAACTCACTGGTGTACTGATATGGTCGCTGGCCCACCTGATCATGAACGGGGACAGCCGCTCAATTGTGCTGTTTAGCGGTATGGCCATCTGGAGTTTTGTAGAAATTATTACAATCAGCAAACGTGAGGGGAGATGGGAAAAAGCCGAGGTCCCCTCAATAGGCTCCGAGGTCATAACAGCGATCATTACCATTGTGCTGGTAACCGCACTGGTATTTGGACACCCCTATATCGCCGGCATACCTGTAATTTACTAGCACCTGCGCCGGCACTCAGTATCGCACGCCCGGGGGAGGCTTATAGCTGTCCAGTACATTGACATAGTTGGCCCGTGCAAAAGCTGCGGGGTCGGCGGCGTGCTGCTGACTGATACTGCCCTTTAGCTGCGAGACAGACTCGTACTCCCGCTGTTCCAGCCAATACTCCAGTTCCTGTAGCACCGTGGCTAAATACTCTGGCCCTTCAAGTAACAGTGCACTGCACATATGGGTGACATCGGCGCCTGCCAACAGGGCCTTGAGCACATCCTCACTACTGTGAATACCTCCGGTGATCGCCAGCGAACACTTCACCCTGCCATACAATATGGCAATCCAGCGAATACGCATCCGTGATTCCGACGGGCTGGACAAGTCCAGGCGGGGAATGACATCCAGGGTTTCCAGGTCAATATCGGGCTGATAGAAGCGATTGAATAAAACCAGGCCCTGGGCACCGGCCTGCTCGAATCGCTGGGCAACATTGGCAAAGGCACTGAACTGAGCTGACAATTTCATCGTCACCGGGATATCGACCTTTTGTTTGAGGGAGCGCAGGGTCTCGACATAACGATCTTCCACCGCCTTACAGTCCTCCTCCGCGTTCGCCGCGATGTAGTACAGGTTAAGCTCCAGGGCATCGGCACCGGCTGATTCCAGGGCGCGGGCACACTCCACCCATCCGCCCGGCGTTGTACCGTTCAAACTGGCTATAATTGGAATGTCGAGTTCAGACTTTAGCTTCATCAGTTGATCCAGGTGCTTATCCTGATGGCTCTGGTAATCCACAGGTACCGGGTGAAAGCTATCCGCCTCCCCATGTCCCAGGGACTGCTGGTGAAAAAAGCGTGCCAGATTTTCATCCTCCTGCTCAATATGTTCTTCGAACAGGGAGTGCATGACCAGAGCTGCGGCGCCCGCATCCTCCAGGCGCTTCGCAGAGTCTATGTCTTTACTCAAGGGCGATGCAGAGGGCACCAGAGGATTTTTCAGGGACAGCCCCAGGTACTGCGTTGTTAAATCTACCATGCTCAGGACCCCGTCTTGTCAGCTTGGCCAGACGTCTTTGCCTGGGCTTTCACCTGCGCCAACTGTTCACTGTCGTTCCAGTCCAGTTGCGACAATTGTTTGTAAAAATTGTACCGGTGATCAACATTTTGCTGCTCCTGAACCACCAGTGTCTCCGCCACCTCAGGGTGTGTATGCCAGAGCATATTGAAACGCGTCTCGGTCTGTACAAAATCCCGGTAGGGAATACTGGGCGCCGGGGAATCAAGCTTTAATGGCGGCTTTCCCTGTGCCAGTTTTTCCGGGCTGAAGCGAAACAGCGGCCAGTGGCCACTCTTAACAGCCAGGGATTGCTGTCGGTGGTTGAAAGACATATCGACACCGTGTGCAATACAGGGCGAATAGGCAATGATCAGCGATGGCCCCCTGTGTGCCTCGGCCTCGATGAACGCGCTGAGGGTTTGCGTATCTTTGGCACCGTAGGCCACCCGGGCGATATAGACATTCTCATAGTCCATGGCCAGCATTGCCAGGTCCTTCTTACTGGAACTCTTGCCGGCGGAGGAAAACTTGGCAACTGCCCCACGGGGTGTCGCCTTGGAAGTCTGGCCACCGGTGTTGGAATATACTTCCGTGTCCAGTACCAGGATATTGACATTGGCACCGCTGGCCAGTACATGGTCCAGGCCGCCGTAGCCAATATCGTAAGCCCAACCATCGCCGCCCATTATCCATACGCTTTTACAGCACAGGTTTTCACTGACCGTCAGCAGGCGTTTTGCACCGGGTAAGTGCAGCGATGCCAAGGCCAGATCCAGGCGGGCAACCCGCTCCCTCTGCTCATGAATACCGCACTCATCCGATTCATCGGCATTGAGAATGGCCTCCACCAGTTCGCTATCCAACTGCCCGGACAGTTCCTGCAATAATTGCCGGGCTATTTCTTTTTGTATATCTACCGCAAGGCGCATCCCCAGGCCAAACTCGGCGTTGTCCTCAAACAGGGAATTACTCCAGGCGGGGCCGCGTCCATCGGGTGTAGTGGTCCAGGGCGTGGTGGGGAGATTTCCGCCATAAATTGAAGAACAGCCCGTGGCATTAGCCACTATCATCCTGTCGCCAAACAACTGCGAGGCGAGCTTCACATAGGGTGTTTCACCACAGCCCACACAGGCACCGGAAAACTCAAACAGCGGTTGTAACACCATCGCCGCCGGTATCGTCGTGGTCTTGAGCGCTGTCCTGTCATACTCGGGCAATTGCAGGAAGAACTCCCAATTTTCACGCTCCTGGGCACGCCGCTGAGGCTGCGGCTCCATATTTAACGCCTTGCGACTGACATTGCTCTTGTCCTTAATCGGGCATATATCGACGCAGAGGGAGCAGCCGGTACAGTCCTCGGGAGCAACCTGGTAACTGATAAGCGAGCCCTCTGGATAACCCTTGGCACGCACCGGTGCATAGCGGAAGCTTTCCGGCGCATGTTGCAACAATGATTCATGAAAAATCTTGGAGCGAATTGCAGTATGGGGACAGACAAAAGGGCACTTGCCGCACTGAGTACACAGGTCGGTATCCCACTCCGGAATCTCCAGGGCGAGATTGCGTTTTTCATAGGCTGCTGTGCCCAGTGGAAACGTTCCATCGGCAGGCATCTGGCTCACCGGAATGAGGTCACCGCGACCGGCTATAATCTCAGCAGTAACATTTCGTATAAAGTCACTGGCGCCCTCTGTCAGCGAGATTCTCGCCTCGGGTGCATTACAATCGCTGCCAACCTGAATTTCATGCATGCAGGCCAGAGTTTCGTCAATAGCCTTGAAATTGAGATCGATGATGCGCCTGCCCTTTTTGCCATACGTTTTCTCCACCGCGTTCTTAATGGCAGCAATTGCCTCTTCACGGGGCAATATACCGCTGATGGCAAAGAAGCAGGTCTGCATGATGGTGTTGATACGCTTACCCATACCTGTGCGGCTGGCTACATCATAGGCATCGATGGCGTAGAGACCAATATTCTTTTCCAGTATTTGTTGCTGTATTCGACCCGGCAGGCTGTCCCACACCTGCTCTGGCCCGGCAATAGTGTTGATAAGAAATACGGAGTTTTGCGCCGACATATCCAGCATGTCGTAGCTCTCCAGAAAGTTGGGCTGGTGACAGGCGACGAAATTGGCATCGTTGTCGGCGATCAGGTAGCTGGAGCGAATTTTCTGCGGACCAAAGCGCAGGTGGGAGACAGTAACCGCTCCAGATTTCTTGGAGTCGTAAACAAAATAGCCCTGGGCGTGTAACTCCGTACACTCCCCTATAATTTTAATACTGTTTTTGTTGGCGCTGACCGTGCCATCGCTGCCCAGCCCGTAAAAAACGGCCTGGAATGTCTGCTCGTGGGCATTGGTGCGATAACTGTTATTCCAGTCCAGACTGCTGTGACTGACATCATCGTGTATACCAATAGTAAAATGATTTTTTGGCCGGCCAGCTGACAGCTGATCGAACACCGCTACAATCATACCCGGGGTAAACTCTTTCGAGGAGAGACCATAGCGCCCTCCCACAATCGTTGGCATGCCGCCAAAGCGGCCCTCACCCTCACCCAGCTGTTGAGCCACCGCAGTGACTATATCCTTGTACAGAGGCTCACCGTCCGACCCCGGCTCCTTGGTTCTATCCAGCACCGCAATTTTACGGATAGTTTCCGGCAGAGCCTGCAACATACGTTGCGGGTCAAAGGGACGATACAGCCTGATTTTCAATACACCTACTTTTTCTCCCTGCCCGACAAGATGGTCAACCGTTTCGTGTACAGCCTCGGCTCCGGAACCCATGATGACAATGACACGGGTGGCATCCGCCGCGCCCTCATACTCAAACAATTGGTACTGGCGGCCAGTCAATTTAGAAAACTTGTCCATTGCGTCCTGTACCAGGTCAGGCAATACTTTATAAAAAGGATTCACCGTCTCTCGCGCCTGAAAATAGACATCGGGGTTCTGTGAACTACCCCTCAACACGGGGTGGGCTGGCGAAAGTGCCCGGCTGCGGTGTTCATCCACCCAGCGGTCATCAATAAGGGCGCGCACCGTATCCTTTGACACCGCCACCAGTTTAGCCACTTCGTGGGACGTGCGAAAACCATCAAAGAAATGTAGAAAAGGCACTCGACTCTGTAAACTGGCGCTGTGGGCAATCAGCGCCAGGTCCATAGCCTCCTGCGGACAGTTAGAAGCCAGCATGGCAAAACCGGTCTGCCGTGTCGCCATGACATCACTGTGGTCACCAAAAATTGACAAGCCCTGGCAGGCCAGTGAGCGAGCGGCAATATGGAAGACCGTCGGTGTCAGTTCACCGGCAATTTTGTACATATTCGGGATCATCAACAACAATCCCTGGGAAGCCGTAAACGTGGTTGATAAAGCGCCGGCCTGCAGGGCACCGTGTATGGCCCCTGCGGCACCGGCTTCACTCTGCATTTCTATAACCGTGGGGACATTACCCCACAGGTTGACCTGGCCATTGGCCGACCACTCGTCCGCCAACTCACCCATATTGGATGAAGGCGTAATCGGGTAGATAGCAATTACCTCGTTGGTCAGATGTGCAATCGTGGCTGCAGCTTGATT
>JAUVBI010000039.1 GCA_030591305.1 Pseudomonadota bacterium | reverse complement strand
GCACCATATCAGCGATGCGGCCAAAGACTGTGTTTCTGCCGGTCTCCACAACCACCGCCTGGGCCGAACCCTGGGTCAGGTAGGTGCCGGAGAACCCCATATTGGTCTGGTCGCCCGGCACCCTGTTGGACCCCGGCAGGGCCTGCACTTTTTTCCTTACCGGAATTGATTCCCCGGTGAGAGAGGATTCATCCACGTGGGCATTATTGGCCTCAATAAAGCGTAGGTCGGCGGGAATTTTATCACCGCCCTCCAGGGAGACAATATCACCCGGCACCAGTTCTCGCGCGGGAATGCGTCGCTGAATTCCCCGACGAATCACCAGGCACTCCTGCACCATCATATCGCGTAGTGCTTCCAGGGCGCCCTCAGCTTTGCCCTCCTGTACAAAACCCAGAACAGCGTTGAGAATGACAACACTTATGATGACGATGGTATCTGGCAGCATATGGCTGCCCATAGCAGTCAGTGTTCCGGTTACGACTGCAGTGATTACCAGGATGATGACCATGGGGTCGTTAAACTGGCGCAAAAACCTTACCCAGGCCGGGGTCTTCTTGAACTGAATTTCGTTCGGCCCATGTTTTTCCAGACGAGCGGCAGCCTCCTCTGATTCAAGGCCCAGGGGGCTGGTATCCAGGGTTTTAATGACGTCCTCAGTGGACAGGTTATACCACGGGGTACTCACGGTAAGTCTCCATTTGCCATTGGCTCGTTCACCCCGGGAAGGATTTTTTAAGCCAGCGTTCAAGGTCGTCCCGGTGATCGGGATGGGCGATGGTAATTAAAGCGCGGGCCCGTTCTATTAACGATTTGCCACGCAATGTCGCCACGCCGTATTCGGTCACAATGTAGTGTACGTTGGCGCGAGGCGTCACCACGCCGGCACCACTGGTCAGTACGGGAACGATTCGCGACACTGTGCCGCCCGCCGCTGTGGAGGGCAGGGCGATGATAGAGCGGCCATCCTCAGACAGGTTTGCGCCCAGTACAAAATCCAGCTGGCCACCCACGCCGGAGTATATGTCACTGCCTATTGAATCGGCACAAACCTGGCCAGTGAGATCAATTTGCAGGGCACTGTTTATGGAAACCACCTGCTTGTTGCGCATGATGGATTGCAGGCTGTTTACATATTCGATGTCCAGTATTGCCACTTCCGGATTGTCATCGATAAAGTCATAGAGCCGCTGGCTGCCCATCACAAAACCGGCGACCAGTTTTCCCGCGTGGATAGATTTGAAATGGTTATTAATGACGCCTTTATCCACCAGATCCACCACGCCGTCGGAAAACATCTCTGTGTGAATACCAATATCCTTGAGATGAGATAATTTTGCCAGGATAGCTTCCGGGATAGCGCCAATACCCAGCTGCAGGCAATCGCGGTCTTTTATCAGTTCGGCAGTGTACTGGCCAATGCGTTGGGCCACCTCGTTGGCGGCTGGTTGGCTGACCAGGGGAATGGGTGCCGACTTCTCGAAAGCAAAATCAATTTCCCGCCAGTGAATAAAACCATCCCCGTGGCTGCGCGGCATCTGTGGGTTTACATGGGCAATAATAGTCTGCGCTGACTCGCAGGCTGCCCGGGTGGCCTCAACGGACACGCCCAGGGAGCACAGTCCGTGCTGGTCCGGGGGTGATACCTGAATCAATGCAACGTCTACAGGCTGCTCACCGGTGCGAATGGAGCGGGGAATATCCGACAACATCATCGGTACATAGTCGGCTACACCCTGATTAATCATATCCCGGGTGGCATGGCTGGCAAAGAAGCAGCGAGCGCGTAAATGCCCTTTGGCATAGGAGGCGGTTAGCATTTCTGCATTTTCCAGATGCAGTTGCAGCAGCGAGACATTGTTCAGCGGAGCGGCATGCTCTACCAGGGCGTCCAGCAGTAGCGATGGCGTTGCCGCCATGGAGTGTACCCAGATTTGCTGGCCGGACTGAATCGGTTTTACGGCTTCTTCTGCAGAATTGACCACGGTTGCCAAAACAATGTTCTCCTATTATCGTGGAATCGTTCATGCTGGGGACTGAACCCCAATACACGCCATTACGGGTAAATTGACTCGGCCCTACATAAGAATAAAAGTTTCAGCGCTATTTTACTAAGATTTGGGGATCAAACCCCACTATTATAGATATTAATTGACAGGAGAAACACCATGACCGATATAGCGTTTGTTTTGGCGGGCTGCGCCGGTGAGGCCTATGTCGGAATCAGCGAGCGTGCGAAGGGCGTGTTGGCTCTGGTGTAATTCCCGTGACCGGCACTAACTGGCAGGTTTATATTCTTGAATGTGCGGACGGCAGCCTGTACACGGGTATTGCCACTGATCTGCCGCGTCGTTTACTTCAGCACAACGGTGAGCTGTTTGGGGGCCCAAAGTATACCCGGGGCCGCAGGCCGGTAACCCTGCGGTGGTCGGATACTGCCGCCGATCGCAGTGCCGCCCTGCAACGGGAGGCGGCTATTAAAAAGTTGTCGCGGCAAGAAAAACTGCGCTTGATCGCCTGACGAACCCCCCGCGTTCCCCGATTTGTCGCAGCCTGTTACTTATATTAGACTAACTCGAATACTTACAGCAAGTTACGCACATACCGAATGTTGAGGTCAGCTTAATGCATCGATACCTGATACTTGTTTTTCTCGTAACCTTTCTTTTTGCGTGCAGTGACTCTTCTGATTCTCCGCCAGGCACACCCCCGGACCGCCCCCCTGAAGCTGAACAAGCAGTCATCGATGCTGGCGCCCTGCGCTTGTATATCACAACCTCACCCTGGCGCATGCGGTTTGAAGATGACAACGGAAATGAAGTACTCACAGAGTTCTCCAACACAGGTGACGGCCCGGTAGGAAGTATAGGCATATTTCCAGGGCCACCTTCGGATGGAAGTGGAGATAACACCGCCCTGCCACCCATGGAAATGGGTCAGCCACAAACACCGCCTCACAGGGACGTCGGGTGGGTTCGCGCGACCGAGTTAATGTCCTCAGAAATGGAGGGCGACACATGGCTTGGCGAGCTTGCCACAACAGATCCTGCGTGGACATTTCAAGTGCGAGCCACCGCTGAAGCGGACGGTATAATTTCAATTTCGATACGCGCCAGCGGGGGCAGCGTCCAGGCATCCAGTGTAGCTTTCTCCGCTTTCCCCGAGGAGCGCTTTGTCGGTTTTGGCGAGCGTGGAAATGCCGTGAATCAAAGCGGCAATATACTTGAAAACTATGTTGCGGAGGGTCCCTACCAGGATTCGGAGTATACCCTTATTAATATTTTCGTTCCCCCCTGGGGAGTGCGGTGGCGATCCGACACCAGCTATTTCCCCATTCCCTGGCTGCTTTCTTCGCGGGGATACGGAGTGTTGCTGGACAATGATGAAATCAGTTACCACCGGGTAGGCACCGAATCAGGGGAAAGCTGGGCTATGGAGGTGGAGGCCGAGGAAATGCGTTTCCGGGTGTTCGCTGGGCCACAACCGGCAGATGCACTAAAGCGTTTCACTGCGGCATTGGGGCGACAACCGCACGACTATGCACCGTGGTTCTTTGGCCCCTGGATACAGCCAGACAGAGATTCACGCATCGACGAGCTGCACAACGAGGATGTGCCAACATCCGTTACCGCGACGTACACCCACTATTTTCCATGTGGTTCCCAACGAGGCAACGAAGATGCAATGCGGGCGCGAACGGCAGCTCGCAATGCAAACGGTACTGCTGTTCACACCTACTTCAATCCGATGATCTGCGTTGACTATATACCTGAGTTTGGCATCGCCGAAGACATGGATGCATTGATAAAAACATCTGCCGGCGAAACATATACCTATGATTATCGGACCTCCAGCACCTTCACTGTCAGTCAGTTTGATTTTAGCGCAGCCAACGGCGTCACGGCCTACAAAGCGCACACCGATGAGGCGATAGAGCACGGCTATGAAGGCTGGATGGAAGACTTTGGAGAATACACGCCGCTGGACGCTGTAGCCGCAGACGGCGTCACCGGCACTGCATTCCATAATCGCTACGCCAAGGACTATCACTGTGGAGCGGCGCAGGCGACAGCCGATGCCGGCAAACCCCTGGCCAGATTTGCACGCTCGGGTTGGACCGGCTCTGCCGCCTGCTCACCCATTGTATGGGGTGGAGACCCAACGGCTGGCTTCGGTTTTGATGGACTGGAGTCCTCAATGTATCAGGCCCTGTCAATGGGAACATCAGGTGTGGGTATATGGGGTTCAGATATAGGAGGCTTCTTCGCAATTCCCCCAAACTACCTCAGCCCCGAGTTGTTCGACAGGTGGATTGCTTTCGGGGCCCTGTCAGTCATCATGCGCAGCCAGAAGGATGGCATCAATATATCGCCTTTCCCACGTCCACACCTATGGGATCCTGAGCACGTTGATCTGTGGCGTAAATACGCCAAATTGCATACGCAGCTCTACCCCTACATACAGGCGGCTGCCGAGGAGTACTACGCGAGCGGCATGCCAATCATGCGACACCACCTGTTGACACACCCGGAGGATTCCAGCGCACACGGGCGGGACGATCAGTATATGTTTGGTGCCGACATTCTGGTGGCTCCCGTTATCAGCGAGGGAGCGAGTGAACGTTCGCTGTACTTACCAGAGGGGGTTTGGGTGGAGTGGTGGAATTCCATTAAATACGAAGAGTTGGCAGGCAGCTTTTCGCTCACCGAACTACAGGTTCACAGTGGAGGTGCTGAAGTGACCGTGGATGCACCGCGTGACGAGATTCCAATGTTTGTACGCGCAGGCGCCATATTGCCCCTGCTGTCTTCTGACGTTTACACCCTGGCGGAACACGGAGAGGGTAACCCCTCCGTTATCCGCCTGGCAGACAGGGACGATCAATTGCACGTTCTGGCCTTTCCCCGGGGTGAAACAAATGGCAGGTTTTTCGACACGGGTCGTTATTCCAGTGTTGAATCCAGCGAAAGCTGGACACTGACAATTGATGACCAGACCCCTCGTACAATTCACCTGCAGGCGAGTCTTACAACATTACTACAGCCTTTTCAGCCTTGTACAGTTAGCGCTGGCGGCGTAGAACTGGGTAATTCGCAATGGCTCTACGACTCGGAAAGTGAGGTACTGTCAATTGTTTTTGAAAGCGATAGGGGCGCGCTCCAAATTTCAGGATGCTAAGCTACACGGTAGCGCTTCTGCACATGCTGCTGGCGATTCTCAATCTGCTCCCGCCACTGCATTTTCAGCATCGAGAATTTCAATTTCCGGGTTTGAGCAATAGATGCATATCCAGTACGTGATCGTGACACCCTTGGGGAATAAAAATGCCATCGACGAATTCATCCCGGTTGGAATAGTGACCGAAATTGGACATGTCGATAGTCACTAAAATGTGACGGTAATGTTTCGTTCATACGCGTTAATACCAACTTTTCATTTCTGTACTACACTTATTAATCGTGGTCACTTGCGTCGCCTAAACAGGTGAGTGCCGAGACAAAATAAATCTAACATGGGCTGGGGTAATCAATATGACTGAAGCAGTATTTAGCGAAGATAAGTTCGCAGAACTTCAGGGCAAGGTTATGGGTGACGTGGGGGGCGCTGTAGGTCTTTTTATGGCCTATATTGGCGATCAGGCCGGTGTGTACGAGGCCCTGGAGAGCAAGGGTCCCTGTACTCACACAGAATTGGCCCAGGCGACAGGTTTGGATGCGCGTTATTTGCGCGAGTGGTTATCCTCCAACGCCGCTTTCGGCTATGTGGACTATGACGGGGGCAGCGACACATTCTCCCTCAGTCCGGAGCAAGCGGCGCTGTTTGCCCACGAAGGGGAGCCCACCTGTATGCAGGGTTTCTTCCAAGCGGTAGTAAGCCAGTACGAGACATGCCACAAGGCTGTCGATGTCTTCAAAACCGGCAGCGGGCGGCCCTGGGGAGAGCAGAGTAGTTGCTGCTTTTGCGGTACCGACCGTTTCTTCAGGCCCGGCTATGCGATCAATCTTGTTGAAAATTGGATACCCGCACTTAACGGTGTGGAAGAGATTCTTAAATCCGGTGGAAAAATTGCCGATATTGGTTGTGGGCTGGGCTCCTCTAGCCTGTTGATGGCCGAATCCTACCCGGGTTCCCAGGTTTACGGCTTTGATTTTCATGCCCCCTCTATCGATACTGCTAATGGCAAGGCAAAGGATGCAGGGCTTTCGAACGTAAGTTTTGGGGTCAGTGCCGCCAAGGAATTTCCGGGCCAGGACTTTGACCTAATTTGTATTTTTGACGCCTTGCACGATATGGGCGATCCGGTGGGTGCGGCCACGCACATTCGCAAGGCCCTGAAGCCCGGCGGCAAGTTTATGGTGGTGGAGCCCATGGCGGCAGATTCGTTGGCTGACAACCTCAATCTGCTCGCAGGTATTTTCTACGGCTTTTCTACAACTATCTGCCTGCCCACCTCAAAGTCCCAGGAAGTGGCGCTGGGCCTGGGTGCGCAAGCGGGAGAGGCGAGGCTGACTGAGGTACTGCATGCCGCGGGCTTCAGCCATGTGCGGCGGGCGACCGAAACGCCAACGAATATGGTGTTGGAGGCGACGGCCTGATGGGTTAGCTACTTACCCGCATTTTGAATCGCCGCAACTCAAGCAGGTCATGCAGCCATCTGAAAACACCATCGCCTTGGTGTTGCACTTGCTGCACAACTGGGCGCTGGCGGGAAAGTCGCTCTCTACCTGAGTGTCATTTCCCGCAAGCTCCGCTTTCTTTTGAGCGATAAAAGCTTTCTGGTGTTTGTCCAGATTTTCCGAAGGAATCAGGCCGATCATTTTCATGTGGCTCTCAATCGACTCGCCAATCTCAGCTACCAGGGAGGGCATAAAGCGTCCCCCGCGCTTGAAATAGCCACCCTTGGGGTCGAATACAGCTTTCAATTCATCTACCAGGAAGGTGGCATCACCACCTTTGCGAAATACCGCAGAAATAACCCGGGTGAGGGCGACTACCCACTGAAAATGGTCCATGTTCTTTGAGTTGATAAATATTTCAAAGGGCCGGCGCTGTTCGTGCTCGGTACCCTGGTTTAGGATGATGTCGTTGATAGTGATATACAGTGCATGTTCCGACAGGGGAGTTTTCACCTTGTAGGTGGAGCCCACTAACATCTCGGGGCGCTGCAGTTTTTCATGCATCTGCACCACTTCTGCCTTGGCCAAGGCGGCCTCTTCGGGGGCGGTCTCCTGGGGTTTTGTCGTAGTTTTTGAAACCGTGTAGTCGACAATCTTACTTTCAAATTTATGTATCATGGTTTTCTCCAGGCTATAGCTTGCCGTAATAGCCTTCTTTCAGGGCATCGTAAAGGTTAGCGGCGGTGTGTATTTCTCCGTCGTATTCGATTTCTTCGTTGCCGGGAATTTTAAATTCCTGGCCATCTTCCAAGGTAAAGCAGTACAGGGTGTTCGCAATGTCTTCATCGCGCACTAACACGCCTTGGAAGACCTCCGGGTTGAAGCGGAACGTCGTGCACCCCTTCAGGCCCTTCTCATGGGCGTAGCGATAGACGTCCTTGAATTCTTCATAGGGAATATCGCTGGGCACATTGACCGTCTTGGAGATGCTGGAATCTACCCAGGACTGTGCGGCCGCCTGCATATCGATATGACCTTTTGCCGAAATATCGTCGGTTGTCACAAAGTAGTCCGGTAGAGAATCTTCCGGGGTGGTTCCTGCCGGAGAGGCATTTTTATTGATCAGGTGTTGATAGGCCAGTAGTTCGAATGAGAACACATCGACTTTCTCTTTTGATTTCTTGCCCTCGCGAATGACATTGCGTGAATATTGATGCGCAAAGCTGGGCTCAATGCCGTTGCTGGCGTTGTTGCCAAGAGACAGGGCGATGGTGCCGGTGGGTGCTATGGAGCTGTGGTGGGTAAAACGGCAGCCCTCCTGTGCCAGTTGCTCGACCAACTCGGGAGCCACCGAGGCTACTTTCTGCATATAGCGACTGTAGCGAGCGTGCAGCACCCGCCCGTGAACCTTGTCACCGGCTTTGATGCCATCTTCGCGCATCTCGGGGCGCTGGCTGAGCATGGCTTTAGTAACGGTGTACTCCTCATCCAGGGCGGGGGCAACACCCTTTTCTCTGGCTAGATCCAGCCCGGTCTTCCAGCCACTGACTGCCAATTCCTGAGATACGCGACCGGCAAATTTAACCGCCTGGTCGCAGCCGTATTTCAGGCCCAGCATGGTGAGAGCAGAGCCCAGGCCCAAATAGCCCATGCCGTGACGACGCTTGCGACTGATTTCGTCGCGCTGACCTTCCAGCGGCAGGCCGTTGATCTCCACCACGTTGTCCAGCATGCGGGTAAACACCTCAACCACCCGGTTGAAACGCGCCCAGTCAAAACTGGCCCGATCGGTAAAGGGATTCTCTACAAAGCGGGTGAGGTTGATTGAGCCCAGCAGGCAACTGCCGTAGGGGGGGAGGGGTTGTTCACCGCATGGATTGGTCGCCCGTATCGATTCGCAGAACCAGTTATTGTTCATTTCGTTGACACGGTCGATGAGAATAAAGCCCGGCTCGGCATAATCGAAGGTGGACGTCATGATAGTGTGCCAGATGTGCTTGGCCGGCACTTCACGGTAGACACGGCATGCTGTTTCACCCTTGTCATTGGTGAGATAGCCGTCATTGTCGGGCCACTGTCGCCATACGATGCCGGGATTCCCGGCTTTGTGTTCTGCTTCTGCCAGAGTATCTGCCTTGACCGGAAACACCAGTGCCCAGGGCGCATCGTCTTTTACCGCCTGCATGAATTCATCGGTGATTAGCAGGGAACAATTGAACTGTCTGAGGCGACCGTCTTCGCGCTTGGCCCGGATAAAGTCCAGTACGTCGGGGTGGGAAACGTCAAAGGTGGCCATTTGTGCACCGCGTCGGCCGCCGGCGGAAGATACTGTGAGACAGGTCTTGTCGAAGATATCCATAAAGGACAGGGGGCCGGAGGTTTTGGCACCGGCGCCTGCCACGGTGGCACCAGAGGGTCGCAGGGTGGAAAATTCGTAGCCTATGCCACAGCCCGCCTTCAGGGTCAGGCCCGCCTCGGTATTTTTGGAAAGAATGCTCTCCATGGAGTCGTTCAGTACGCCGGACACGGTACAGTTAATGGTAGAGGTGTCACTCTTGTGGGCCCCGGCGCCAGCGTTGGAGAGAATACGCCCGGCGGGTATAGCACCCTGTTGCAGGGCCCACACAAACTTCTTGAACCAGAGCTCGCGTTTTTCAGCGTTCTCTTCTACATCGGCGATGGTCTTGGCAACGCGGGTGAAGGTGGCGTCGATATCGGCATCGACTTCCTGGCCGTCTATAGTCTTCAGGCAGTATTTCTGGCGCCAGATATCCAGGGAGGTAGATTGTAGAGGGACAGTGGTAGTTTCACGGCCAACTTGGCGTGCCGCTTGGGGGTCGGACATAGGTTATCACTCGCGTGTTGTTATATTAATATTGTTTTTCTGATTTTTATATAAACGCTATATATGGGTGAGTTTACATATTAAAAAGTACATATATAGTGGTCTGGTGTTAATAATAGAGATTTATTGGCCTATAGCAAGCGCTAACCGAAATAATTATTGTGTGTGTGAGTTAATTCCTGAAGTCTGTATTTTAGAATAGCTGAAAAACTCAGTATGGACTGACTTCAGCCCCCCAATTCTTCCAATTTATGCTGTTGTTCAAGCCATTCCTCTTCCAACTCCTCAGTCCGAACTTTGAGCTCCCCCTCCCGCTTCACCAAGTTGGCGAGTTCACCCTTGCGCGCCTCGTTGTAGAGGTCACTGTCGCTTAGCAGAGCCTGCATTTCCTGCAGCTCTCCCTCAGCCGTCGACATCTGCCTCTCTGTTTTCTCAATCAAGCGCTGCAGAGGGCGTCGCTTATCGCGATGGGCGGCGGCCTGCTGGCGTTTTTCCTTGCGGTTATTGTCAGTGACATTGTCAGATTGCCTGTCCGGGGCCTTGTAGCTGCTGATAATCCATTTTTCGTAGGCCTCCAGGTCTTCGCGGTACTCCTCCACCATGCCATCGTGAACCAGCAGTAACTCGTCTACTGTATTGCGTAACATATGGCGGTCGTGGCTGACCAGGATCACCGCACCTTCATAGGTCTGTAGGGCGATCTCCATGGCGTGGCGCATCTCCAGGTCCAGGTGGTTGGTGGGCTCATCCAGAACCAGCAGGTTGGGCCGCTGCCACACCACCATGGCAAGGGCCAGGCGGGCTTTCTCACCGCCAGAAAAGGGTGCAATTTCACAGGTGGCCGCATCGCCGCGAAAATTAAACCCTCCCAGAAAATTGAGAATTTCCTGCTCCCGGGCGCCGGGGCTGAGTCGCTGCAGGTGCAAGGCAGCGCTGGCCTGTAAATCCAGGGTCTCCAGCTGCTGCTGGTCAAAATAGCCGATACTGCAGTGCTCTCCGGTCACCCTCTGCCCCGCCAGCAGGGGCAGTTTGCCCACCAGGCTTTTCAGCAGGGTCGATTTGCCCGCGCCGTTTTTCCCCAGTAAGCCGCAGCGGCTGCCGGGGCGCAGCTGAATGTCTACCTTCGATAATATGGCTGTGTTGCCATAGCCCAGGCTGGCCAGGCTCAGGCTCAGCAGGGGGTCGGAGCTCTTCAGGGGCGGGGGAAAACTGAAGTCGAAGGGTGAGTCAATATGGGCGGGAGCCACCTGCTCCATACGCTCCAATTCTTTCAGGCGGCTCTGGGCCTGCTTTGCCTTGGTGGCCTTGTAGCGAAAGCGGCGCACAAAGTCGTTAATCTCACTGACTCGCCGTTGTTGTTTCTCGTAGGTGGCCTGCTGATTGGCCAGGCGTTCAGCGCGCTGTAGCTCAAAGTCGCTATAGTTGCCGCTATAGGCGTTGAGCTGCTGGTGCTCTATGTGCAAAATGCGCTGACAGGTGGCATCGATAAAATCCCGATCGTGGGAGACCATCACCAGGGTGCCAGGGTATTGCCTCAGCCACTGTTGTAGCCAGATGGTGGCATCCAGGTCCAGGTGGTTGGTGGGCTCGTCCAGCAGCAGCATGTCGGAGGGGGTCATCAGGGCCCTGGCGAGGTTGAGCCGGATTCGCCAGCCGCCGGAAAAGTCGTTGACCGGGCGGGCGGAGGCGCCGTCGGCGAAGCCCAGGCCTTGTAGCAGACGCTCTACCCGTCGCTCGGCACTGTAGCCGTCTATAGTCTCCAGGGCACTGTGAACGTGAGCTGCTGCACTATAATCCCCAGCAGATTCAAGCTGTTGCAGCTCGTCACGCAAGCTGGCCAGCTTCGAATCGCCGCGCAGGACATACTCTCCGCAGGGCATGCTGGTGGCCATAACCTCCTGCGCCATATGCGACAGTCGCAGATTATTCATACCTTCAATTTTGCCCTGATCGGCACCCAGGTCGCCCATCAGCAGGGAGAACAGGCTGGATTTGCCGCAGCCGTTGGCACCGATCAGCGCCAGCCGTTGCCCGGGCTGTATCGTAACGTTGGCCGATCGCAGCAGAACTTTGACGCCGCGTCGCAAGCTTATATCTTTGAGAATAATCATGAGGCTGGCAATTCTACCCGCAGTGCGGGCCATGAGCCAGATGCCTGTGACTATACAGTGCAGTATTGTGCATACAGGAGTGCGATTTGGGGGTGGCGCTCCATGGCTATGGAGTAGTATTATTCGCATCCATTGTAAAGTTACACTTATATCTTTCTATTACCCTTGTATTTTCACTCACCTTTAATTTGGATTGAACCTATGAAGAAATACGTACTCCCGCTTGCCCTGATCAGCATGCTCACCCTGCAGGCCTGTAATGAAGATGCAGCAACAACCGAAACAGCCAAAGCCGATGTGCCGGCTGCCCTGGAGACCAGCTCGCAGCGTTTGAGTTATGGCATTGCCTACGGCCTTGGTTCACGTATGTTGCTGGACTCTGTTCCTATGGATATGGACGCGTTCACCGCGGGTATGAGCGATGCCCTGAACGGTAACGAGCCACGTTTGACCCAGGAAGAAATATCCACCGAAATGCAGGCCTACCAGGAAAAAGCTGTTGCTGAGCAGCAGGCTGCCCAGGCTGTTGCTGGAGAAGCAGCACTTGCCGAAGGTGCTGCATTCCTGGCTGAAAATGCAGCGAAAGAGGGTGTTGTAGTGACTGAGTCTGGCCTCCAGTATGAAATTCTGGAAGCTGGTGACGGTGCAGTACCCACCGCTGAAGACACGGTTGAAGTACACTATCGTGGCACATTGATGGACGGTACGGAGTTTGATTCATCTTACTCGCGCAACCAGACTGCTTCATTTGGTGTTACCCAGGTTATCCCGGGTTGGGTCGAAGCGCTGCAGATGATGTCCGTAGGCTCCAAGTGGAAGCTGGTTATCCCTTCAGAACTGGCCTATGGCGCAGGTGGTGCAGGTGGCAGTATCGGCCCCAATGCCACGCTGGTTTTTGAAGTGGAATTAATCTCCATTGAAGAGAAGGTGGCAGCGGAAGCGAGCCCTGAAACTGCCGAAGGTTAAGTAGGGGAGGCGCTAGGTCGATAGCGGCCTGGTGTCACCCAGTTTTGACCGATGTCTAGTGTGAAGGCCAGCAATCAGCTGGTCTTCCAACTCAAATCTGGACTCCAGCATTTCGCCCAGGGCCGACAGGTCGCGCTCCAAAGTTTCGGGATACTCCTGTCCCGCCCCGTATTTTTCCTCGTAGGCCAGAATAAACTCTGTAGTATCGCTAATTTCGGGAATCAAGCGGGCGGCTAAATTTCGTCCGCCATCGGCAAACAGTTCAGCTTCATTAATAAGCTCGTGAAAGACTTCGAAGTGACCGGCTGACACATAGTCAACAATAACCTCTCCCAGGGCTTTTTGCCCCGACTCTATTTCTGTGCCGTCAAGGCTGGCCTCGGTGGATAGTACAATGTCGGTGTATTTACTGAGCAGGGTATTGCGGCCTTGCAGCCAGCGTCCCAGCAGTTCATCGACGGTTAAAAATTGCTGCTTTGGGTTGTCAGTGGGGGTCATTAGCGGCTCCTTAGAGTTTGCCACAGGCTTACAAGGGTAATAACAATGAACAGGGCGAGGGTTTGCTCGGGAATGCTCAAGCCCATGAAGGTCCAAACGGTATCCGCGCAATTCCCATCCCCCATCATGACGATACTGAGCGTTTCCGAGAAGGGCAGGGTGTCCAGCATATATTCCAGACTGGGCCCACAGGCTGGAACCTGGTCTTCGGGGAGGTGTTGAAGCCATACATGGCGGGCCGCTACCGCCCCACCGGTTATGGCGGCTGCGGTACACAGTACGCCGTACAGCCGTCTGCCCCAGCCAGATGGGTTATGCAAGGCGCCGATCAGGGCAAAGGCACCCATCAGCACAAGAAATAATCGCTGGGTCATGCACAGGGGGCAGGCCGCCAGGCCCAGTTGCTCTTCCAGGTACAGCATGGCAAATGCCATGGACATAATGGTTATGGCGGCGAGGCCAAAGAATACGATTCTGGGTGATAAGGCTTGGCGCATGTAAGGTCTGTTCCTCAACTATAGAGAGCTATCCGCTCAGTTTAAACTATGGGTTTTTGGGATGGGGTGCAATGTAACAGAGAATGAGTGGTGTAATAGAGGCTGCATCCGAGGTACTAGAGCGAGTCGTACTGGGCATAAAAATTCTCCAGATACTGGTCAAAGTTGATGTTATCGGATTGCTCAATCTCGGTCTGGGCCTGCAGGGAGCTGCGTGTTTCCATATCCAGCCTTTCAGTGACATCGTCGGCTGGGGGGGATGAGCGGAAATGTTCTGCCCAGCGCTTGCTGTACTCCATCTCCAGACGGAAGAAGGGCAGCTGGGTCTCGCGCATTTCGCGCAGCATACGGGCCGAGGGTGTCAACTCCGGGTCCGCCACTTTGGCTTTCTGGTCCTGTAGTGCCGAGCTGTAATCTGAGTTATCAAATGCGCTGTCCATTAATCCGGCAATGCCGTCCATTGCTTGCAATAAACTGCCCGCCAACTCGGTAAACGTTTTTTCTCCCGAGCAGCTCTTTAGCGTGAGACCGGGCTCTCTGCCACGATTTACAATGGTCTTGAGGTTGTAGTCCAAGACCACCTGCTCCTCGTCGGTACACGGTGGGCTGTCTTCCAGCAGGCAGAACAGTAAAAAGGTATCCATAAAACGGATTTGCTGTGCATCCAGCCCTACAGGGGTGAAGGGGCTGATGTCGACGCATCGTACTTCTATGTATTCGATACCGGCCCTGCACAATGCGCCCAGCGGCGTCTCGCCCGTTCTAGCTACGCGTTTGGGGCGTATCGGGCTGTAAAATTCATTTTCTATTTGTAGCAGGCTGCCATTAAGCTGTTGGTAGTTACCATTCTGGCCACTGGGTATCGAGCTGTAACCGGGATGAGCCTGCTGTATTGCCTTTTTCAGGGTCTGGACATAGTTATCCAGGGAGTTGTAGCAAATGTTCAGCCCTTTCTGGGCGTCGCTGTTATAGCCCAGATCTCCCATTCTCAGTGCCGTGCCATGGGGCATGTGCAGGCTGCGGGATCGATCGTCAAAGGGGATAAGCCCGTGTTTGTCGCTGCCCCGGAGAAAACTCGCGCACACGGCTGGAGATGCGCCATACAGGTAGACCAGCAGCCAAGAATAGCGCTGGAAGTTGCGTATCAGACCGAGATAGCGGGTGCTGATATAGTCAGTCAGGCTTCCCTGGCTGCCGTCCGACTCCCAGGCATGCTGCCAGAATTCCTGGGGCATAGAGAAGTTGTAGTGGATGCCTGCGATGGTTTGCATGAGGCGCCCGTAGCGATGCCCCAGGCCGTAGCGGTACACTGTTTTCATGCGCGCCACATTGGAATTACCATAGTGCGCTACCGGAATATCATCGTCACCGCCGCCCATGATGCACGGCATGCTGGCGGACCAGAGAATTTCTTCACCCAGGTTCTGGTAGACGTAGCGGTGTATGTCCTCCAGAGTCTTCAGGCTACCTTCGATACTCGAATCTACCGGGGTGATAAATTCCATCAGTGCTTCGGAGTAATCGGTGGTTATCGAGGAGTGAGCCAGTGCCGAACCCAGGCCGACCGGGTGAGGGGTTTGGGCCAGTTTGCCGTCGGGGCTAATGCGCAGACTTTCTTTTTCAATGCCGCGTTGGATAGCGGCGAGACTCTTGCGGCCCCGGTGATTATCCAAAGCCTGTAGTTGATCATGTAATGACAATGCCTGGCTCCTTTTTAAGCTGGGCGCCAAGTGTATAGAGCAAAAGCCATGGAGTACAGCGGGTAGAATACCCATACAACAGGGGGAAATTTCGTCCCTATGCGGTTACTATTACGGCTTCGTGTTTTTCTTCATTAGTGTGAGAGGGGAGTGCTGCAGGCATCATCATGGCAGAGGTAAAATCTACCGCAGGTTCGAGTTCGTTGGTTTATGACACCCGTTTTTCTATCAGCTATTTGCATCCCCGGTACTGGGGTGTGTGGTTCGCGGTTTTGCTGCTATTTCTGATATCACTGTTGCCCAGGTTGTTCCAGGATGGCCTTGCCCGGGTGCTGGGTGATTTTTTCCGCAAGGTGAACGCCAAACGCCGTCGTATTGCCCGTATTAATATCGCGCTATGTTTTCCCGAACTGTCAGAGCGGGAGAGGAGTGATTTCCTGGTTCAGTATTACCGTCACCATGTGCGCAGCCTGCTCGCGTTCGGCCTGATTTGGTGGGGCTCGAAAGCGAAGTTGGAGAAAACAATAGTTATCAACGGGCAGGAGAATATTGATCGTGCCCTGAACAATAAGCGTGGGGTTATTTTCCTGGCAGCGCACAGCCTGGGTTTGGAGGCCGCTGTATCTTCCGTGGCAATGCGGTATTTGAGCTCCGGCCCTTTCAAGCCCATGAAAAATAAACTGGTAGACTGGTTTGTCGCCAGGGGGCGCTCGCGCCATGGCGGGTTTCTGTACTCCAGAGAGGCTGGCTTGCGACCCATCATCAAGGACGTACGGGCGGGTAATGTGATGTTTTATTTGCCCGATGAAGACCTGGGTAAGGAGCGTTCAATTTTTGCCCCCTTTTTTGGTGTCGAAAAAGCGACGGTACCGGTATTGGGAAAAATGGCAAAAGTGTGTAAAGCCGATGTATTACCCTGTATGGCGGAGTATGATGTGAAGGCGCGCCGCTATGTCATCCATATTCTGCCGGCGCTGAAAGACTTTCCCACCGGGGATGATCACCGCGATACTGTGTCCATGAACGTCGCTCTGGAAGAGCTTGTCCGGTTGTGCCCCAGCCAATATTTCTGGATGATGAAGTTGTTCAAAACTCGCCCCGAGGGTGAGGCCAAAATCTATTAGTCGGCATTTTCCTTCAAGGGTATTTCATCCAGATATTTTTTCAGCAGTGCACAGGCGAAATTCTCCTGCACCTGGCCATCCTGCCCCGTCGCCAGCATGATGCGCGAGAGGATTAG
>JAUVBI010000055.1 GCA_030591305.1 Pseudomonadota bacterium | reverse complement strand
TCTATCGATAGTGGTTTGTCTACGCAATACCGAGAGCATCAGCAGCAAGGTCATTTCTGCCACAGCCTGGCTGTTGGTGCCGGGCATATTGCATACTGCAATACTCCTGGCTTTGGCTGCTTCTAGATCAATGGTGTTAACCCCCACGCCTATTTTCTGGATTAGCTTCAGTTTAGGTGCATTATCAATGACCTGGGCGGTGATGGGTTTTAGTACATGCCAGATCACTTCGGCGTCTGCCAGTTGGCTCTTGAAGGGTTCATTGGGGCCTTCCGGGGCGCAGTTAACAGAGAGTCCCTGGTTTTCCAGTTGTGCCACTTTACGGCGTAGTTTCTCCCCTGCGTCGTAGTGAAAGAGTATCTTCACTCATCTCCTCCTGTTATTTACCAAAGGGCTGGCCCCCGGCGTAGGTCGCCTGGTCGCTAAAGTAATCTTCCAGGCGCAGTGCCTCGTTCCATTTCGCCATACGCTCAGAACGGGTGAACGAGCCGACTTTCAATTGTTTAATTCCCCAACCCAGGGCCAGGTGAACGATGGTGACGTCCTCTGTTTCACCTGAGCGGGCGGAGACCACCGTATTCCAACCAGCCTCGGTTGCGGCTTCGAAGGCCAGTTTGGCCTCACTCAGAGTGCCCGCCTGGTTGGGCTTGCACAGCAGGGTGTTGCAGGCATTTACCTCTCTGGCAGCGGCTATATTATTTACATTGGTGACCAGTAAATCATCGCCCACAACCTGCATTCTATCACCGAACTCAGCAGTGAAGCGCGCGTGACTTTCCAGGTCATCCTCGACGAAAGGATCTTCGATCATCAGGATGGGGTAACGATTGACCCAGTCACTCATCAGCTCATACCACTGCTGCGTGGACAGGGTGCGGCCCTCTTTCTTCAAAAAGTAACCGCCGTTTTTGTATATCTGTGTAGCGGCGATATCCAGCGAAATCGCCACCTGGGTATCGCTATTAAACCCCGCTTGCTCGATGACCTTCGCCAAAGTTTCGATAGCCTCTTCGTTGCTGGAGAAGGCGGGCCAGTAGCCCCCTTCATCGGCCACACCGCAGCGTTTGCCCAGGGCGCCCATGGTTCTGCCAGCGGCAAGATAGATTTCCGCAACCCACTCCATGGCTTCATCAAAACTGGAGGCGCCAAAGGGCACAATCATAAAGTCCTGTAGGTCCATCTGGCCCTCGGCGTGGGCGCCGCCGCCAAAAATTTGCACTTCCGGCACCGGCAGCGGGTTTTGTGTACTGCCGCCCAAATATTGCCACAGGGGCTGGCCGCTACCATTTGCCGCGGCGTGAGCGACAGCCATGGACGTCGCAATCATTGCATTGCCACCTAACTTTTGTCGGTTCTTGGTGCCGTCGGTTTCTATGAGTACCTGGTCAACCTGCACCTGGTCACAGGCGGGTAGGCCGGTAATGGCGGTACTTATCAGCGTGTTAACGTTATTGACTGCCCCTTCGATGCCGTAACCTGCGAAGCGTGTGCCGCCGTCGCGTAAATCCAGTGCTTCACCGGAGCCGGTGGATGCACCCGCCGGGGCTATAGCACGGCCAAAGCCACCGTTTTCCAGGGTAATCTCTACTTCTACGGTCGGTCGTCCGCGGCTGTCCCAGACTCTGCGGCCATAGACTTTTTTGATATTTGAGTCATTCATATTGTGTATTCCTCTACCAGGCTGACACTTCTTTCAATTTGTCCATGCCGGCGGCGCGCAACAGTACAGTATCCAGGCCGGTGAGGAAAAAGCGAAAACCCAGCTCGTAGCAAAAATCATACATTTCTTTGTCAGCTGGAAACCCGCCCAGGGCGACGTTGTTGGTCCGGGCGGCGTCGGCAATTTTCCGGAATGCGGCCAGCATGTCATTGTGCATGGGTTCACCCAAGCAGCCCAGACTGAGGGAGAGGTCGCCCGTGCCCACAAAGATACCATCCAGCCCTTCCACGGCGGCGATACTCTCTACATTGGCCAGGCCCTCTATTTCTTCCACCATAACAATGACGGCCGTTTCAATATTGGCTCTTTCGATGTAGCCCCTGGTGTCTGCACCGTAGGCCTGGGCTCTTGCGCCTGCCATGCCACGGTCACCCAGGGGGGGGTATTTAGCGGCTGTGACAATGGCTTGTGCCTGCTCGGCGGTTTTTACCAGGGGAATAATAACGCCAGCTGCCCCCATGTCGAGAATCTGGCGTATTTCTGATTCGTGGTCATTGTTCAGGCGAACAACAGCGGGGGTGGCGGTGCTGTCCGCCGCGCGAATCAACTCCAGGATAGCCGGGCCTGTAAGCGGCAGGTATTCCGCGTCCAGAAACAGCCAGTCATAGCCACAGCGCCCCATGATTTCGGCGACCACAGGGGACAGCGAAGCCGAGGTGGCCAATAGCCGTTCTCCGGCGCGCAAACGCTGTGCGAAGGATTCACCTGCTTCCACTAAATACTCCCAAAATTACTCAACATGAATATATATTCATTTTACATTGAAAACGAATTCAGGCAAGTATAAGATGCCTGACAAGTGTAAAGATTACACTTCTATACTGTCGTGGACGGGAGCCCCGAACGCGCACGAGTTGCCCATTCGGAGAAACTGATAGTTGGAGAGATGTTCATGAGTACAGTGGAGTCTAAAAGTGTCCACCACGTCGCCTATACCACCCGTGATGTAGAGGCCACCTACGATTTTTATACCAACAAACTAGGCATGCCGTTGCTACGTACAGAGAACCACCTGCAGGGCGATGGCTTTTTTAGGCATTTCTTTTTTGGTATGGGTAATGGTGAGGCCATCGCCTTCTTTTACCTGGAAGATGTAGGCGAAGAGGCAGACTACAAGACAGATATTTCAACGGGTATGGGGCTTCCTCCCTGGGCAAATCACATTGCATTTAAGCTCGATACTCTGGAAGAGCTGGAAACCATGACCGGCCTGATGCACGACAGAGGCATAGACGGGATCATGCGTGTTGATCACGGTTGGTGTACTTCAATATATACCCTCGACCCAAATGGTATTATGGTAGAGTTCTGTGTCACAACCAATGGCAAAGAGTTTGTGCAAACTGAGGAAGAAGCTCTGCGTTTACTGCGTCAGCCGAAAGAAGAAATTGCCGAGGTAGAGCGCAAAGAGGACACTGCCGGAGTGCTCGTCTAGGGAGAATAAATGGCACGCGAAAAATCCACTGTCGCAAAAACAGGCATCGGTGACTCACTACCCGCAGATGGAACCCTGCTGACTGCCCGGGGTGTCCGCAGTCGGGCGGCGCTACTGGATGCCGCACGGCGGCTATTTCAGGACAAGGGTTACGCCAATACCCGTATCGCGGATATTACCCGGGAGGCGGGCATGGCCCTGGGTTCCTTCTATACGTATTTCGATAATAAAGAGGCCTTGCTGGAACAGTTTGCCCAGGACTTCAAGGAAGAAATCGATAGGCAGATTACCCGGCTCGATCTGAGCGATGGTGATTCATACCGTGCGATCCGCGAGATGAGCGCAGTGTATTGGAATAGCTGTAAGAATCATGTGGCGGAACTGGCGGCCATTTTTCAGGCGTCCATGATTGACAAACTTTTTGCCGAGCGTTGGCGGGAGATTCGATCCGATGCCAGGGAGCATATCGCCAGCACTATTCGTGCCCTGGATGAAGCGGGACAAGTTTTCAATGCAGAACCCGATGCAACAGCCTCGGCGCTGGGCTCCATGATGGATTACTTCTGTTACGTGTGGCTGATCGAGGGGGGCGAGGCAGGTAAGCCTGCGCTGGCTGACGATGTTGCCATTGAGGCGATGGCGCGGGTTGTTTACCGGACGCTGTTTGTAGCTGTCGAGCCGGTAAATAGCGATAAGTAAAAAGTGCAGATTAGCCAATCAAGATTGAGTACCTGAAGTCGAAAAACATTAAGGAACACTCTGTGACGTCTATTGAACGCAAATTTGTTTCCCTGTCATCACCTACAGCGGGTCGCAATGGGGCGGGCTATATGCCCACCCAGGGAATATACCACACGGCCAGTGGCACCAGGCCCAAGACCGCCATTATCGCTACCCATTACAATGTGGATTTTTCTGAGCACTATATGGCCGAGTTCATGGCCAAGCGCGGCTATGGTTTTCTGGGCTGGAACACCCGTTTTCGTGGGTTGGAACACTGGTTTACTCTGGAAAATGCACTGGTCGATATCGGGGTGGGTGTGCGCTGGTTGCGCGAGGAAGCCGGGGTAGAAAATGTTGTATTACTGGGTAACTCAGGTGGCGGCTCGCTGATGGCCGCCTACCAGTCCCAGGCTGTTGCCCCCAATCTTACACCGCTGCTGGGTGTTCCTGTGCCTGATGCAGCGATGGAACTGCCGCCGGGTGATTTCTTTATTACCATTAATGCGCACCCCGGTCGCCCCGAGGTTCTCACCGACTGGTTTGATCCATCCGTTACTGATGAAAACGACCCCACCTCCGTTGACCCTTCGCTGGATATGTATAACCCTGATAATGGTCCTCCCTATTCTGCTGAATTTATAAAACGCTACCGGGAGGCACAGGTGGCGCGCAATCACCGCATCACCGCTTGGGCATTGGAAGAGTTGAAGCGGGTACAGGCCGCCGGTTGTTTTGATCGCATGTTCAATATGCACAGGGCCTGGGCCGACCCGCGCTATCTCGATGTGTCTCTGGATCCCAATGACCGGGAGGTTGGCCAGTGTTATCTCGGCCCCCCCAAGTTCTTTAATTACAGCCCCTACGGTATCGGTTGTTCCAATTCAATTCGCACCTGGATTTCCATGTGGAGCCTGGAGTATTCACAGTGTCGTGCCATTCCTCATCTTGCGCGGATCACGGTTCCTGCACTGGTGGTACAGGGCATGGCTGACACAGGCGTGTTCCCGGTGGACGCGCACACCATACACGACAATCTGGCCTCAAAGGATAAAACCCTGGAGCTAATACCGGGCGACCACTATATGCTCAAGCCCGATACCGCTCGGGACAGTGTGTCTAATTTAATAGCCGACTGGTTGGGGGGGAGGGGCGTATGAGCCTGAAAGGAGTCCGGGAAGTTCTCGCCAGTATCCCCATGCTGCGGCGTTTGGCGAAGGTGAGCAAGGCCCGCCCCTATACAGACAAGGATTGTTTTGCGGCTCGGGTTGAAAGCACTGCCCGGCGCTTTGGTGATAACGTCGCCATTATTTTTGAAGGCAAGTCGACCTCCTGGCGTGAGCTCAATGAGCATGCAAATCGCTATGCTGGTGCCTTCAAAGCCCTGGGTCTGGTGCGCGGTGACGTCGTCAGTCTCTTGATGGAAAACAGGACAGAGTATCTCACTACTATTATTGCCCTGAATAAACTGGGTGTGACGACAGCCTTAATCAATACAAATTTGACTGGGCGCCCATTGACTCACTGCTTGAGTATTACCCATTCGAGGATGTGCATCGTTGGCGAAGAACTCATGGCTGCACTTGCAGAAGTGCGCTCCGACCCCGACATCAAGGCACTTGAGCGTTATATCTATGTGCCAGATAAGAGTGTGGCTTCCTGCCCGGGCTGGGCTGTGGATCTGGAGATAAGGGCACAGGGCGAGGAGAGTAACAATCCACCGGAAACTGATGCCTCTACACTGGGCGAAACTGCGTTGTATATTTTTACTTCGGGAACCACAGGTTTGCCCAAGGCGTCGGTGCTGTCCAACCGTCGTTACCTGCAGGCGGCCTCTCTGTCCTGGGTTGGTTCACTTACCTGTGATGAAAACGACCGCATCTATCTGTGTCTGCCCCTGTATCATGGCAGTGCTCTTTTTATGGGAGTGGGGGCGGCATTTTACACCGGCGCTGCTATGATAATACGGCGAAGATTTTCTGCCAGTAACTTTCTCCCGGAAGTTCGTGAACACGGTGCTACCTGTTTTGTTTACATCGGTGAGTTGTGTCGGTATCTGCTCAACACCCCTGAGCATTCTGATGACTCTGTAAATCCCCTGCTAAAAATGACGGGTAACGGCCTGCGTCCCGATGTGTGGGTGGCCTTTAAAAAGCGTTTTGGCCTGAAACGGATTGTAGAGTTTTATGGTGCCAGTGAAGGAAACGTTGTTTTTGCCAACTTGTTCAACAAGGATTGCACAATAGGGTTTACCGGCATTTCTCACGCACTGGTCAAGTACGATGTAGACGCCGATGAAATTGTACATGACCGCCGCAGTGGCCGCTGTATTAAGGTGGAAAAGGGTGAGCCCGGGCTCCTTCTGGGTGAGATAGGCCGGAACTCACAATTCGAGGGCTATACCACTAAAGAGGACACCGAGAAGAAAATTCTTCGGGACGTGTTCAAGGCGGGCGATGCCTGGTTTAACACCGGTGATTTGATAAAAACCATCGATGTGGGCTTTGCCATGGGCTTGCCCCACTACCAGTTTGTAGATCGCGTGGGCGATACTTTTCGGTGGAAATCGGAAAATGTATCGACTAACGAGGTTGGCGAAAGTATCAACGGCCATCCCCAGGTAGAATTTTGTAATGTCTACGGTGTCGAGGTCCCCGGGGCCGATGGCCGTGCGGGTATGGCCTCCACGGTACTCACTGACGGTGTGGATGAACTCGATCTCGAAAGTTTTTCCACATACGTCAACGAACAACTACCCAGCTATGCGCGCCCGGTCTTCCTGCGTATACAGTCGGAGATAGACACCACCGGCACCTTCAAAATGGTGAAGGGGGAGTTGCGCAAGGAGGGTTATGACCTGGAGCAGGTCAGTGATGCACTTTATGTAATGATGCCCCACTCAAAAGTGTATGAGCCACTGGATGTTGCATTAGCTGTACGTATTGCAGCGGGTGAGGCGGGCTTTTAGGACGGTCGTATTAGTTAAAGCGATATCCCACTGTCACGCCGTAGGTTCTTGGTTCTAGCAGGAAGTACAGGGTGGACAGTCCCTGCACAGCATCCGCCTGAAATTGGCCTGTCATATAATCGTCGTCATTAATATTGCGCACCCAGGCTTCGGCCCACCAGGAGTCTTTGGCGCTGGTAAGTACGGCATTGGCGTTCCACATATCCCAGCTGTCCAGCTTATCCTGGGTGGTATTGAATATGCGTGTATAAAACTCGTCCTGCCAGTAATAGTTGGTACCGAGGCGCATCGACATGCCGTTGCTAAATGTCAAGAAGTAGGACGCGGTTAAGTTAACTGAAAACTCCGGAGAGGTAGGTAAGCTATTTCCGTCCAGCTTTGCCTCTATGCCCTGGCAGCCACAGGAGAGAAGCAGGTTGCTGCCGTTCAGTGTGGAAATAACACCTTCGGTCGTGCCCACCTGGTTGGGATTGGTGGGGTCTACGGTGGAGAATTTCTTGATTTTTGCATCCAGCCAGGCGACGTCCATACCAAACAGCCAATTTTGATTTGGCGCAAATCGGAACTCGGCCTCTATACCTTGAACTTCTGAATCGACGTTTTCATTCAGTGCAACAGCCTCGACAAATTTGGCAACCTGCATGCCCTGATAGTCATAGAAAAAGTATCCGAGATTAGCTTGCAGTCGGTCGTCAAACAATCGACTCTTCATGCCGATTTCGAAGGAGTTAATATATTCCGGGTCAAAGTTAGCCAGGCTGGGGTCGTCCTCCAACAGGGGTGATTCGCTACTAATGGGGTTGAAGCCGCCACTCTTGTAACTGCGTGCGAGGGTGCCGTAGAGCATGATGTCATCGCTCAAGTGGTAGCTGATATTGAATTTCCCCGTGGTCTCGCTCCAGTCATCGTTAAATTTCGAGAAACCACCATCCGGGTCATTCGGGTTGTCCAGTTGATTCAGAAATACGGTGCGTGACCGATTCCATTTTTCTTCTTCGGTGTAACGCAGGCCAAATGTTAACTCCGTGCGCTCGCCAATGTTGTAGTACAGCTCGCCAAACAGTGCGTATGTCTCGAGCTCATAGGGTTCTTCATCGACTGAAAATATGGGTGGTGCGTTAAATAAATCGGCCAGTAATTCAAAGGTAGAGGCGTAAACAGAAAAGTTATTTTGCAGTTCATAGTCCAAATAGAAACCACCCAGCAAAAACTCGATGTCGCCCCCATAGCTTGAGGCCAGGCGAATTTCCAGGCTCTTCTGTTCGGTCTCCTTGGCCACACCGCTGAATGACTGGGCGCGCTGTTGGGTAAAGTCGCCATGGGGTGTGTGGACGGTAACCGCAAGAGGCCAGGGCTCGCTGGCAATCGCTGCGGGCGAGCTAAAAGTTTCACTGTCTGACTCGTGGTACCCACCTAGAACGGTCAGTTCATAGCTGTCAAAATCGTGAGTGATTTCAATTGACACTATGGTTTCATCAACTTCATATATGGGCTCACTTTCTACCTTGATTTTGCGCAAATCTGAGGGGTTATCTGAATTGGCGAAATCATCTTCGGGAAAGTCCAGGCCCAGGATGATGCCCAGAACCCTGTTTGCTGCCCCGGTTGCACTCGCGGCACTATTTGTGGTTTCGTGGCTTAGTTTTCCAGGCAGGCAGCCCAGTATCCCGTCGGGATCTTTATTGCATCTGGCCCCGCCGTTTGACAGACGGTTACTGTCTTCGCTGAAATAATTGACGACTAACATGGCCTCAGTTCTATCGCCAATATTCCACTGGGTTGAACTGCGCAGTGAATACATATCGCGGCCATCGATATCGTCATCGAGGTAGACATTTTCAGTATAGCCATCGCGCTCCAGGTAAAAGCCTGAAAAGCGCTGCCAGAGATTGTCGGTGATTGGAAAGTTGATGGCGCCCTTGGTTTTAACTGAGTTGTAGTTGCCAAGTTGGAGCTGAATATCGCCACCTAACTCGTCCTGAGGCTTTTTGCTGATGACATTGATAACGCCGGCGGTGGTGTTGCGACCGTAGAGCGTACCTTGGGGACCGCGCAACACCTCTACGCGTTCAGTGTCGTAGAATTCACTTTCGAAGATACGACTGGCTTTTAAATACACGCCGTTGAAATGTATTCCGGTGCCATTGTCAGACGAGCTGCTGATGGCGTTTCTGCCTATACCGCGGATTGAGACATTCGAGCCTGCGAAATTGGTCTGTGTCATGGACATATTGGGCACGGCCATCTGCAGGTCCATGGCATTGTTAATTTGTGCCAATTCGAGATCCTCTCCCGACAGGGCCGATATCGCAATAGGCGTGTCCTGCATGGAGGTAGCGCGTTTTTGCGCGGTGACGATGATTTCTTCCAGCATGCCTGCTCCCTGTGCAACTGCGCTACTGGCACCTGCGGTAAGCAGGGCAAGAGTCAGCGCTTTCAAGCTTGCTCCAGCTAGGTTGCATACTACTGTAGAGAGTGCTGAAGTTTGCGTGCTCTTGTGGAGGTGACTGTTTTGCATGGTTTTCACTCTCTTGATTTTTTTACAATAGCCTGGCCAGCTGGGAAAATGAGAACTGTTCTGTTTAAGCTGGTGCTTTTCCACTGTGCAAAGGATTGTTCAAATTGCACAATTGGTTCCTGAAATCATTTAATATGAATTGGTATTCATCTTACATTGAAAATTGATTCATGCAAGTATAAGATGCCTTGAAAGTGTATATGCTCCCATGCCTTAATAGGTCGGAACCCTCGAGCGCTTATGATTAAATACACACCGCTGAAATGTATTCCTGTACCATTATCGGCCGCGCTCCTCAGTGGGGCAATAAGACGGAAAGCCAATCAATGGATAGCAATATTGTCGAGTTCAAAAATAGTAAAGCTTTAAGCAAAAGCGACGAAGCCTATACCATCATCGAGCAGAAAATTGTCACCATGGAGTTACCTCCTGGTTGCCTGATGTCTGAGAGCGACCTCTCCCGGGAGCTGTCTATAGGTCGTACCCCGGTAAGAGAGGCTCTGCAGCGCCTGGCGGTGGAGCATCTGGTAGAAATTATGCCCCGACGCGGTATACGTGTTACCGAAATGAATATCAGACAACAGCTGCGCCTGATCGAGGTTCGTCGTGTTCTGGAAGTGCTGGAGGCTGAATTGGCGGCCCGGCGGGCGAATCAAGAGCAGCGAGTGGAGTTTAGCGAGCTCGCCCGGGCGATGCTGGAAACAACAGACAACAACGATTATGTGCAGTTTGTACCCCTGGATTACCGCTATCATCAGTTATTGGCAGAGGCTGCAGACAATGAGTTTTCTGCGGGGATGCTCGATCAACTCAATGGCCTTTCCCACCGTTTTTGGCACCACCACCACAAGCAGGCAGATGATCTGAATATAGCGGTGCGGCTGCATGTCAGGGTTGCCACCGCCATTGCCGAGCAGGATGTGGAGGGAGCGAGGGCTGCCGCCTTGGAGCACATGGATTACATTCACGCGTTCACCCGGTCCACTATCGATCTGGCATAGCAGGGTTATTATCAATGTGTAGAGTTCTTCCCAACGTATTTTTGGCCACACTATTGGCTTATACAGCATCGGGTATTGCGGGAGGTGAGACAAAAAATGTCTATTTTGGAGATACGCACCTGCATACCTCCTATTCATTTGATGCCTACTTCAATCAGAATTTTGATGCGAGCCCGGACACAGCCTACCGCTGGGCTAAAGGCTTGCCGGTTATTCATCCTTTCAATCGTAGCCGCGTGCAAATTGATACACCGCTGGACTTTCTGGTGGTAGCCGATCACGCTGAATTTCTGGGGTTGCTACCCGCCATCGCCAATGATACGGCAGAGTTTGATGCGCTGGGCTGGTGGGCAGGCATCAAGCGCTGGGTGGCCCTGTGGGCTGTTAAACGGGCATTAACCGATGCTGATGCACGAGCCAGAATGTCTGCCAAACTGTCATCCACGCCCTCTGAGAACCTGGGCGGAGATCCGGTGGCCGACCCTGGCAACAAGCCGCTGGGCAATTCTGTCTTTGGCAATACGGATAATATTCAGCGCGGGGCCTGGGAAGATATTATCACCACAGCCGACCGCCATAACGAGCCGGGACGTTTTACTGCGTTTATCGGTTGGGAATGGAGCTCCACACCTAGCGGAGCGAACCAGCATCGGGTTGTTTTTACCCCAGATGACGCCAGTGTGGCCCGACTATTCCTGCCCTATGGCTCCGACAAAAGCCAATATCCCGAGGATTTATGGGACTGGCTGATTAAAACCGGCGCCCGTACCGGTGCGCGCTTTTTGGCGATACCCCACAATCCCAATGTTTCCAAAGGCTTCATGTTTGGTTCCAATACGCTGAAAGGGGAGGTGATCAGTGCCGATTATGCCCGTATTCGAGCGCAGCTGGAGCCGGTGGCTGAAATTACCCAGACCAAGGGGGACTCCGAAACACATCCTGCGCTGTCACCCGAGGATGAGTTTGCTGATTTTGAGGCCTACCCCTTTTATCTACAGTATGCATCTCAGCACTACATAGCACGGCCTGGTGAGTATATCCGTTCCGCCCTGAAGGAGGGGCTGAAGATTGCAGCCCGCACCGGCGTTAACCCCTATGCCTTTGGTGTCATTGGTTCGACGGATTCGCACACGGGCTTGTCATCGGCGGAAGAATATAACTTTCATGGCAAGATCGCCCTGGACTCTATTCCCGAGAACAAGGCCGGCCCCCTGTTCGGTTCTGATGTGTACGGGGAGAATTCGGCCACGGGTTGGACCATGTCAGCCTCAGGTATAGCCGCAGTCTGGGCGCAGGAAAATACCCGTGACTCGCTATACGCGGCCTTTATGCGCCGCGAGGTCTACGGCACAACCGGCCCGCGTATACAGGTGCGTGTTTTTGGCGGCTGGGATTTTCCCGCGCAGGGGCACCTTGTCGCCAACCTTGGGACGATAGGTTATGCCCGGGGTGTTCCCATGGGTGGGCAGCTACAGGCTGAGGGGATGGCTTCGCTTGATCAGGCTGCGCCGCAGTTTATTGTACAGGCACTGAAAGACCCAAACAGTGGAAATCTGGATCGCGTGCAAATGATCAAGGGCTGGGTCGATGAGGTGGGCGACACCCATGAAAAAATCTATGAGTTGGCCTGGTCGGGCGATAGGCAACTTGACTCCCGGGGGAAGTTGGAGGCCGTCGGGAACACGGTAAATATCACTACCGGAAAGTTTGAAAACAGTATCGGTACCAGTGCTTTGTCAGCCCATTGGACAGACCCGGACTTTAATCCGCGCCACGCTGCATTTTATTATGTTCGGGTGCTGGAAATTCCAACACCCAGGCATTCACTGCTCGATGCCATCGCCCTGCAGCAGGCCTCACCACCGCAATACGCCGAAACTATTCAAGAGCGGGCCTACACCTCGGCTATCTGGTATCAACCCAAACACTAGAGTTGAAACCGAACTTGTAGTTCATAGCTGCGTGGTGCATCGATAGCCTGGTAATAGGTTCCGCTGAAGCCCAGTGAGGCCAGGGGTACGTCGTTACCAAAGTTTGTGACTTTCTCATCTGTCAGGTTTTTGCCCAGCATGGCAACACTCCAGCGGCCGCTGGAACTGAATATCTGTGCCCTGACATTGAGTTTGGAATATGACGCCTGGTCGAGTACCGGATCGAGGTCAGCTGCCACAACATAGAGATCCGAATAGAGCAGGTCTGCACCTAAGCTCAGGTTGAATGAGTTCGACAATTGGATCTGGTAGTCCAGAGAAATAGTGCCAGACCACTCGGGCGCATACTGTAGGGGCTTACCAGCCAGGTCTTGCACGCAATCGACGCGAGCCCCTCCCTCGGCAATCCACCCCAGAGCTTGTTGTTCATTACAGGCGGCATCGGGATATTCGTTGTAGGTGGCATCCAGATAAGCTATGGCGGCGGTCAGGGTCAGGGCCTCGCTGAGTGCAATACTTCCGTCCACCTCGATTCCCTGACTGGTGCTCTGTGCAGCATTACCCACTAAAAAGCTGGAGTTTCCATCGAAAGCACTGACCTGTATATTATCGTACTCATTGTAAAATACGGCAGCATTCAGCTGCGCTCGCCCCTCCCAAAGAGTTAGTTTTGAGCCGATTTCAATGCCTCTCACTGTCTCGTCTTCGAACTCTTCCGCATCGACGAAGCCCCTGACATTGAGTTCGTCGAACCCGCCCGCTTTGTAACCATTGCCTATCTTCGCATAGATCATGGCCTTGTCGGTGACATCCCACTGTGCTGTGATGTCTCCGGTCCAGTGGTCTTCTTTTCGTACGTTGTCAAAATCGGGGTCAAAAGTGCAAACATAGGCCAGGCCAGTACACCGCATAGCACCATCCGAACCGAAGGTGTGGTCGGTAATAAAATTCAGAACACCATCGTAGAAGCCAGCGAGAAACTGGTTGGGGGTGGCGGTGTAGATGTCACCAATGGTCAGGCTCTTGGAAAACTCTTTCTCGTCATGAGAAAACCGCAGTCCACCGATCAGCCTGAGGTTTTCGCCCAGATTCCATGTCAACTGGCCAAAGGCCGACAGGGTTTCTGTATCCTGGTCGTAAGTCCCTATGTTTGAAGAGTCCAGGGCTTCTCCGCCAATTCCAATGGAGGACAAGAGTGCATCGTTGAGGCTGTCATGAGACAGGTCTTCGTTCTGGTAATAGATCCCGGCCAGATACTCCAGGGCGCCACCGGTAGGCGAGGACAGAAGAAATTCCTGGGTAAATTGCTTGTGTTGTTCATCGCGAGAGCTGGCAAGAAACCGCAATGGGCTGAAATCTGCATCGCGGAAGTTATCCCATTCATAGTTTACATATCCGGTTATTGATCTGAGGGAGTGTTCACCAATATCCCAATCTATGGTTAGCGTGGCAATGTCCCAGGCACTGTCCTGGTATTGAAACTCTGATCTGGGTCCGCCCAGGTTTGCCTCAGACTTGTTGTAGTTAAAGCGGGCTACAAAGTCGGGGTCGACGGTACGATATTGATCAATTGCATCGCTACTGGCAACGGAAATCATTTGCTGGCGCCCGCTGGTCTCGGTATTGCCGTGCTCATACTTGAATGTCAGGTCCAGGTTGTCGGCGGCTTCCCAGGCCAGTACGAGGCGGCCAACGGTATTTTCTTCTTCTCTTTCGTCACTGTGCTGCAAGGTGTTGCGCATGTAACCATCGGTTTGTCTTTGGGTGAGAACCAGCCTGGCGCCCAGGGATTCCGTAACAGGCCCCGACAGGGTCGCAGTGGTACTCCAGCCGTTAAACTCCGGCTCCATGGTTCCTTCTAGGATTGCTTCGAACTCGTCTCCCGGCTTTGCGGTGGTTATATTGATGGCGCCGGCCACGGTGTTTTTGCCAAACAAGGTACTCTGTGGCCCCTTCAGTATCTCCACTCGCTCCACATCCAGGAAGGTGGAGCGAGAGGCTTGTCCGCGGCCGAAGTAGACACCGTCAATGAAGGTGCCCACAGATTGCTCAAAGCCCCAGTTCAGGCCGGATCCCACACCGCGAATAAACAGGGTATTGGCTGAGCCCGCTTCCGCAATATGTACATTGGGTATAAAGACCGCCAGTTCTGCCAGTGACGTGATCCCCTGCTCCCTGATCTTGTCTCCCCCCATGACAGAGAGCGCGATGGGAACATCCTGCATGCCTACTTCGCGCTTGGTTGCTGTGACCAGTATTTCCTCGAGCATAGGCGTCGACTGGGCGTAACTACCCGCACAGCCAGAACCCAGCAGGACGGCGGCCAGCAGTTTGAGGGGTGTGCCTGCGAGTTTGAAGCACGAGCTGTGCTGGTGGAGTTTTATGTCGTGGTGGCTATTGTTCATGTGTTTGTTGCTCCATTACAGTATTAAATGCTCATAGTGAGGGGAAGCCGATTTGGCTATGTTTGATTCCCAGGTGGCGTAATGACCTTTTCAAGCCATAAGGCCTGTAACTGTGCCAGTTGGGAAATTGGATGAAGTAACAACTGCCTGGCAAAGGTACGGACGCGATTTTGGGTTTTCTCTTCGGTGATATATTCCACCGGCGACTTGCCATCGATGCGGCCCAATAGCAGTGCCGGTAACAAATGAGTAATGC